>DASZZA010000290.1:0-3188 GCA_035545135.1 Lacipirellulaceae bacterium
ATTTTTCCGAATATCCTGATGCCAGCGCCTTTGTCGATTGGCGCGCCTGCGGTGCGGGCGAGGCGATTCAATCGCAGACAGTCAATTTCGGAAATCGTACCGTCGTTCGCTGCGAGAACGTCGAAAGTGAGTTTGCCGACATCGGTGCGGCAGTTCGAGGGCCCCTGGGCATCGATTATTGCCTGCATTTGCCTCATTGCCGCGCCGCTCTCGAGCAATTCTCGCGCGCGGGCGTAGCCAGCTCCACCTCGCAATTGGGGGTCGTATTCCAGAAGATGCGCCGCCAGCCGCAGCGACTTTTCGCGCAGGTCGGCGGGGGCAGTGGTGTTGTTGGCCAGCACCGACATGACGTCTTCGGCTTCAAACACTGGGCCAATGCCTCGACCGATCGGTTGACGCCCGTCGGTCATGATCGCTTCCACAGTAATTCCGAAGTGGTCGCCGACAAATTCAAACAGTTTTCGTAGTCGCATCGCTTCGGCAGAGCTGGCTACTTTTGCTGTCGGGCCGACCGGCAGATCAATCAGCAGATGAGTGGCGCCGGCGGCGACCTTCTTCGACATGATGGAAGCCACCATCTGCTCGCGGATATCGAGACTGAGTGGTCGTTCCACGGAGATCAGAATATCATCAGCCGGCGAGAGATTGACGTGCCCGCCCCAAACCAGGCAGCCTCGGCATGCGGCAACGATCTCCCTCATCTCGTCGACGTTGACATCGACTCTGGCGAGTACCTCCATGGTGTCGGCGGTTCCGGCGGGCGAGGTGATCGCTCGCGAGGATGTCTTGGGGATCGTAAGTCCGTGCGCCGCCACGATCGGAACCGCGATCATTGAGGTTCGGTTGCCTGGAATACCGCCAATGCAATGCTTGTCTACAACGATAGCGCTCGGCCACTTTAGCTGGGTGCCGGCATTTGCCATGGCCTTCACCAGGGCGAGCAGCTCAGTGCTGGTCATGAAGCTTGCCGATCCGGCAAGAAACGCTGCGATCTCCATGTCGGAGTAGCGATAACGGGTGATGTCGCCGATGATGCCCTGGATGTCCGCGGGCTGCAGGACTTGACCCTGTATCTTGGCGCGAACGGCATCGAGGCTCTCGGGAGACGCCGAAGGACCAATCGTGACCGAGGCGCCCAGCGGTTCAGAGAAGCGCTGGAAAGCCGGCTCGGACAAGCCGACATCGTCGGGGCCAACGAGAGTATCATCGTCAGTTATTAGCAGGGTTGCCAGCAGCACTTTCGAACCTGTTTGCAACTCCACGCGGCTAAAGCCGCGGAAGATATCGGCTCGCAACGCCCGGGAATGGCGTGAAATGACAACCACGTTTTCGCGACCAGTATCCAGGCTCACCCGGCGTACTCTCAACCGAGCGCGAGATGTGGGGGTGTTGCTATCATCGGACATCGTAGGTGGTTTTCATCGGGTTTCGATGGCCAATGGCAAAGGGAACCCACGTCAGCAGTATCTCGCTGCGCTACAGGCGTTCGACTGATGTCACGCGATAGGTATGCATCTTGCCGCGCTCGCTCACAGAGACATATTCGCCGACAACAAAATGTTCGTCTGCGAAATGGTAGCCGCTTTCGTCGGGCAGATTGGCGTTGCCGTTATAGTGGAACTCCCAATTACCGCCGGGACGATGAACCAGATGGCCAAGCTGATCTGCCTCCTTGGAGCGTCGACGTGCCACCCGACAAGCATCACGGTGCGATTTCCATAGCTTGGGGTCGATACGCCCGTCGGGATTCAAAGGTGCGATGATCGTATAGGCGACGCCGTGCTCCCCCTCGGGATGATCAGGTTCGCGCGCAAGCTCGAGACGAATCTGCCGGAATTGTGCCGGCAGAGAGGTATTCAGAATCGGTTTCGATTGAGTTTTCGACATATCGCGAACACTTTTTTCAAATGAAGCGAAGATCGGCATTGTCAGCCTTTGTTGGCTGGCGACATCGGCTTATCCGCAACTTTGGACTTCAGGTTTCTGATCACCAGCATGATTAGCGGCACCATTAGAGCCGGCAATGTGCTGTTCAGCGGATGGCGTATCGCTCCGGCGATCTGCGATTGCATCGCGCGCGCCTCCAGCTGAAGTGCCTCCACGGCAGAGCTATGAACCTCTGTAGCTAAGTCTAGCTCCCGGCTGGCGGGTGAGCGTGCGGCAACCACAAGAAATATCGCCGCAATCGTGAAATTGATTCCTCCGAGAACAGCGGCCGCCAACATCGCATTCCAGACCTGGACCAAGGCAAAATAGGCGGACAATTCCAACATCAGTAAGCCGAATGCGGCAATCAGAGCGGCGAGCGCGCGCAAGCCGAGGCCGGTCAACATCTGGTGCAAGCGGATGTCAGCGATGATCCGATCGGAGCGCCACAGAGCGCGAAGGCTTCTGACGATCGCATCGCTGTTCATTTCAATGTTTCCCAAGCATGAAGCCGACGACCACGCCAAGCGCGAATGAGCTCGCTGTCGTTGCGATCGGTCGCTCCGCGATCAACGCTTCAATACGATTTTCCTCCGTATCGAGCATGCTACCGAGCTCGTCCACAGCGGTCTTGATCTGGTCGGAAAGCTCGTCGGCGCGGCTCTTTGCGGCGTCAAAAAATTTGTCACCTGTCCTATTCAACAGGTGTGATACCTCGCCCTTCAGAGTCTGTAGCTCGTTCTGTAAGTAGCTTGATCGAAGCATCGGCGTTGCCCTCTTTGCAGCCAATCAAATCTAGACCGGCCAGAGGGTGCATCATTGATTTGCATCAACAGGGTCAGGCGACGTGTTTGAGGCAGGTCAATAAGCAATTTCGGAGGGCCGCATAGAAGATTGCCAAGTCATCCAGGAACGACATTGTGGCGACTACACCTGCGCTAACGGCGGCAATATCGAGCGACCATCTTGACCTGCGCGCCAGTGGGTCCTGGACAGCGGCTAATGGGGCCACGCTTGAGGCGCTTGCCGACGCCATCGCGCCTGAGCTGGATCGCGCTCAGATTGTCAGGCTCGATATGGCTGAGGTTAGTGAACTCGACACGCTGGGCGCCTGGCTGTTTGAAAGGATCAAGCGGCGGATTGTCTTGGCGGGACATCGCGCTGATATGATTGATGTGGCCGCCAAATACGTCAATCTCATCGAGGAAGTTCGTGAGGTCAATCGTCGCAAGCCGGAGCCGCGACACGAACCGAATCCTCTC
>DASZZA010000291.1:0-16337 GCA_035545135.1 Lacipirellulaceae bacterium
GCATTGTCGATAGCATCGGCCAAGCGCCCAAGCTGGTCGCCGCGATACGGAGCGAAGTGGCGAAACCCAATGCGTTTGTCAATATTTCCACGTCGCTCATTGCCGCGGCGGCTGGCCCGGTTGACCGCACCGAACCGGTTACAGATTGCATTCTGGGGACCAACGTTCACAGCTCCACGCATACGACCGGCAGGGTCGATGTCGTCGGGGTTCCATCGGATGACGAGGCGGTGCTGATGTTTTACACGAAGGGACACACGTGGTCCGACAACACAGGCTTCAACGGCCCAGCCGTTATTTGCAGCACATCGGATACCAACTTTACGGCGACGAAACGAGTCGAATTGAGCGACGCGGCATTTAATGCTGATTCGGCCCACGCCCACGCGACGACCGATTTACATCTCCATTCGGTCTCCAAGCAGGGCGGCGGCTTGGGAAGCCGCCTCGTCTCGCGCATCGGTTGGAACCGAGCTCAAGGAAGCCGATGCCAGGCCGCAGCCATCGCCGCAAATCATGCTGAGGGGCGAATCGAACGTCATTTCAACGAGGATTTGGATGAACAAGTGGATAACGCCCGCGATCGTTATGAAGATGAATACCGTCTTCCGCTCGAGCGCCGCGGCGAAGTGCCCGACTACATTCGATTCAGCTCCGGCAAGCACTCGATCGCGTTTGAAGTTACGCAAGCCAGCCACTCACAGCTCGGTGCAACCGGCAACCCGCCTGCCGCGCCGGAACGGCACGATGTAACGATGCGTCTGCACGAATCGGCCGTCGATAACTACTCTGCGAGCATCCTTGGAGGTGCGACGGCGCGGCAAACCACGCCCGATGAAGACGTCAAATTCAACGTCCGTCTTCCGAAGTGGATGAAAGATATTTGGAAACACCGAAAAACCAATCCCACGCACACAGCCGGCGGCAAGGAAGAACCGTTCAAGGAGTATGCCCTGACGTTTCAGGCCAACCGGCCGATCAGCGTCGATTTTGCGAATGACAAAGTGAAGCTCACGATCCATATTGCCCATTTGAAATCGGGCGATAAAACGTTTGACAATTGGGACGTTACTGGAACTTATGATCCCGCGCTCTCGGACGGCAAAGTCGTGCTCAATCGCGATGGAGGGCTGGTCTCGCTGCCGGCCAATTTCAGCGGTCGTCTTTCCTCACGCCAAGTGGCCGAACGTAGAAATCTCGAGGAAGAACTCAACCGACGATCCGACCAGGGCCAAGGCTTTCCGAAATCGATCCAGTTTGAACCTGTAAAGCCCGAAGGTAAGCTGGGCGACGCCGGGCCGCTGAATTTTAACCGTTTCACCAGCGACAACGGCTGGCTGATCGTCGGCTTGGACCGAAACGAGTCCGGCAAGTAAAGTAGTAAGTAGCGGGCAAGTGAGTAGTTTGAGCCGGCGCGCCGCACCTACTCACCCAGTTACCTACTCACTAATTGCTTGCTTCCATGCAACCGGTCGTCGATATCGAATTCGATTGCTTGCCACTGCGGTCGGTCGCCCGCGTCGATGTACCGCTCGATGCGTCGCCAATTTTTCGCACGCGGTGCGAGAACCTGCGGCAAGCAATCGCAGCACATGGTGCGGACAACGCATATTTTCTCTACAACACTCGTTGCTCGTATCGCTTGGCAAACTCCGACATCGACAACATGCTACGCTTTTCGTTCGACGGCATCGTGAAAACCGATCGCAGCGACTGCAAAGCTGAACGGGCGGACCTGGATGTCGTGTTAATAGCAGACACGTGCCGCGGCGTACCATCGCCTGTCGTGGAATGGTTTCGTGGTGTAGTTGTTCGTGCCGTGCTCGTCGAATTCGACCGGTTTATTGCTGCCGGTCAGCTGGCCGAGCGTGTCGGTCAGCTGGCCAATATTGAATGCATTACCGACGTTGCGGGCTTCGCTGGCATGAATGTGTGATGCCGTCCTGATGCGCATATCGGGACTTAGCTCGCGGCGGTAATCCTCCGAGCGCGTCCTCCAATTGCGGCTCCAAGCTGCCCAATTTGGCGCAGCAAGCTGCTCGCCCTGCTATCGCGAAACGCACGTTCCGCTGGTAAGCGGGCCAAAATCGCCAAAGTTTAACGATTGAGCCGACGATACCAGTTTTGCTGATTGCTCTGACGCGGGGGCCGCCGTACGCGGTGTGGTGCAAGACGAGCGACGGCCCGGGGGGAATCGGGTCGAAACCTGGCAGCGACGCAGTTGCCGCCCACGGCCAAACGTGCATGCCTCATGTAAGGCGCGCATTTGGTACGTACCTCGTCCGTTTAGGAAGCAACAGCATGAATCGGCAGTTTCGCACATTCTGGTCGCTGGTGCTCATCGGGGCGCTTCTCGCTCCGGGGTGCGCGCCGCAGCAGCCGTTTTATTGCCACGAGGACGGCGACCTTTCGCACTACTTGGGAGTCGCCACGAACATCGAATACCCCGACTCCAAAGAGTCACCCTCCTGCGAAATATCCAATACGCTCCCGCCCCTGACGCTTAAGAACGCCGAAAACTACCAGATATGGGACCTTTCGCTCAACGAGGCCGTCCAAATCACGCTCGCCCGCAGCCAGGTTATGCGGCAACTCGGCGGCCAGGTTGTGTCCACCGCGCCGAATACGATCTCGCAAACGATCATCAATCCGTTCTCTGTCGTCACGACGTACGATCCTGCGTTGACCGATAGTACGACCGGAATAGCGGTCGGTGACGTGTTCACCGGCAACGGTACGGAAGCCGCTCTAAGCGCGTTCGACGCCAAGCTCGATGCCAGCGTTTTCTGGGACAAGAACGATCGACCTCAAAACGCGGGGGCGGCAGTCAGTGCGTTTCGTCCGACGGTACTTCAACAGGACTTAGGAAACTTCACCGCCGGGATTTCAAAGATCGCGGCCGACGGCACGACCTTTGCGTTTCGTAACAATACCACTTACGAAGGCAACAACATACCGTCGGGTCCTGCTGCGGGCCAGGCATTCAATAGCGTTTGGAACACGAACTTCGAAGCGCAGTTCACGCACCCCTTATTGCAAGGCAGCGGTGCGCAATACAACCGCATCGCGGGTCCTTTGACGTTCGACCAATATGTGGCTGGTCTGAGGGGGCCGGTCGACGGCGTGATGATCGCGCGAGTGCGGACCGATCAGACATTGGCCGATTTCGAGGGCGGAGTGCGGAATCTGATGCACGACGTGGAAAACGCGTACTGGGAGCTTTACTTTGCTTATCGCGATTTGGAAGCCCGCAAGATGGGGCGCGATAGCGCCCTCGAAACTTGGAAGAAAACCGCGGCCCTTTACCGCACCGGCTCACGTGGCGGCAGTGCCGACAGAGAGGCCGAAGCCCGCTCGCAATACTTCTTGTTCCGATCGCAAGTGGAACAAGCGCTCACCGACGTGTTCAAGAACGAAAATCGCCTGCGCTACATCATGGGGCTGCCGATGTCCGATGGCCGACTGATCCGCCCGTCCGACGAACCCTCTACGGCCAAGGTGGGATTCGACTGGTCGGGCATCCATTGCGAAGCGCTCACTCGCCGCGTCGAAGTTCGCAAGCAGAAGTGGATCATCAAGCAGCGCGAGATGGAACTGATCGCAGCCCGCAACTTCCTACTGCCCCGGCTCGACGCAGTTGGTCGTTACCGCTGGCTTGGTCTGGGCGATGAACTGATCAACCAGAACAATGTGCCGTTCAATACACCTGGCTCATCAGCTTTCGGTGTCCTCGACAGTGGCGACTTTCAGGAATGGGAGCTGGGGCTCGAATTCAACATGCCAATCGGGTTCCGTCGCGAACTATCCGGAATACGCCATCAAGAACTCTTGTTGGCCCGAGAGAAGGCGGTCCTCCACGATTTGGAGTTAGAAGTGTCGCACCAATTGGGTGATGCCATTCGCGACGTCGACAATAACTACGGCCTGATGCAGACGAATTTCAATCGGCGGGTTGCCGCCGAGGCCGAAGTACAAGCGGTTGAGGCGTCCTACGACGCGGGCCGCGTGCCGTTTAACGTTCTGCTCGATGCCCAGGCGCGGCGAGCCGAGGCCGAATCTGCCTATTATCGGTCGCTTGTCAATTACAACGAGTCTATAATGCTGGTTCATTATCGGAAGGGATCGCTCCTGGATTACGACGGCGTCTACTTGGCAGAAGGCCAGTGGCCGGCAAAGGCGTACTTTGATGCGATGCGTCAAGCTCGTAAGCGCGACGCGGCCATGTACATTGATTACGGGTACACGCGGCCGAACGTCGTAAGCCAAGGTCCCGTGCCGCAAGGGTGTTCGACCGGCAATCAATCGGGTAGTACGCACGGAGTCTTCGGAGCACCGGCGCCCGACCAGGTCATGCCCGAAGGGGGCGTTCCCGAAGAGTCGTTGCCGGGTCCCGGCGCCGCACCGGCCGGTGCCGCATCGCCCAGCGCCGCGCCGCCGACAAATTCGACGAGTAGCTTTGAGCCCACGAGCCATGAAACACAAGCGCATCACCCGCCTGCTGCGTTTGTTGCAAATGCTCCAGACGGGTCCGGGCAAAAACGCATCGACGTTGTCGAAAGCGTGCAGCGTGGGGCGCCGCACGATCTTTCGCGACTTGCAAACGCTGCGTGATGCGGGTGTGCCGGTCGAGTTCGATGCAAAGGCGCAGCGGTATTTTATCCAACCCACATCGCTCGTTCCGCCGACGGATTTCACAGCGGACGAGGTCTTCGCCCTGGTCGCGCTCGCAACCGAATTGGGACGAGATCAAGGCCTTCCGTTTTACGATCCCGCTTACAACGCTGCTCAGAAGCTTCAGCGAAGTCTTCCAGCGCCCTTGCAGAAAGGCGTGCGCCGCACCTTGCGGGCGATCAGAATTCGGCCAACCCGCCCCGGTATCCTTACCGGTAAAGCGAATGTCTATCAACAGCTAGTCGCAGCGATCGATACAAGACGTATTGTGCAAGTCGAATACGAAAGCCTTACCGAGTGGGAACGCATTACTACAAAGCTGCGGCCATACCAGCTGCTCTTTAGCCAACATAGTTGGTATGTGATTGGTCATTCATCGTTGCACAAGGAAGTTCGAATTTTCAACTTAGCACGCATTGCGGCACTTGAAGTCCAGAGAAAGAAGTTCACAATCCCCAGGAATTTCGATTTGGACCGTCACCTTCGCAATGCCTGGCATCTGATTGCGGATCCTGGCCGCGATAGCCACGTCGCCATCCGGTTCAAGTCACTCGTCGCTCGTAACGTTGCCGAAGTAAACTGGCATAAGACGCAGCGAATTGAGTTCATGCCCGATGGCTCGATAATATTTCGTGTTACGGTTTCGGGGCTAAGTGAAATTGCCTGGTGGATCCTCAGCTACGGAGACCAGGCCGAGGTGCTGCAGCCCGCCAGGCTTCGCCACTTGATCGCCCAGCGCGCAAGAAACATGGCCGACATTTACAAGGGAAGTTGAACGTCTCGCACCTCGCTTACGAAATCAACCTCATATCAGCGCTCCAACTACCGGTGCTACTAACGACTAACGACGAAGGTGTCCCATGTTCTTTTCTTTCGACGGCATCGATGGAGTCGGCAAGTCGACGCAGGTCGGCTTGTTTGCCAATGCGCTTCGTGATCGAGGATTGGATGTCGTCGTATGCCGTGATCCCGGGAGCACGCCGTTGGGGGAGCGGATACGCGAGGTTTTGCTGTCGAGCGATTCGGCGATGCCGATCGGGCGTCGCAGCGAAATGCTGTTATACATGGCAGCTCGCGCACAACTGGTGGACCAGGTCATTCGGCCAGCGATGGAGGCCGGGCGCATTGTTATCGCCGATCGCTACGTGCTCGCCAACGTGGTATATCAGGGGCACGCCGGTGGCTTGGACCCACAGCAGATTTGGCAGGTTGGCCAAGTAGCCACGGCCGGCGTGCTGCCCGACTGCGTTCTCCTGCTTGATATGGACATCCAAAGTGCCAATCGTCGCTTGAATCGATCTCTTGATCGAATGGAACGCCAAGGAGATGAATATCGCGAGCGTTTGCGGAAGGGTTTCCTGGCCGAAGCAGAACGGCCCAACAGTCGGATCCACGTTGTCGATGCGGGACGGCCAATCGAGGTCGTTCAGGCCGATATTTGGCGTATTGCCGCAAAAAAGCTCCAACTACCGCAATAATACTTATCCCTTCTTTCGTCTCATTTTGTGGCCGGGATCGTGCAATGTGTCGACTGGCCATTTTCCCCCGACCAACTCCAGACCACCTGTCTTAACGCCATTGGCTGCCGTGAAAATATTGACGAATTTTTTCGATGATATTAAAATTCCTGGCCACCAGTCCGATTTGGTGCGAATTGTGCGCCCGAGGCAAAAATCGAGCAAATCGGCGGGGTAGACGGAGGCCGAGGCAGGTGCTCTGCGGTCCACAACGAGGTATCGTCCGGGTCCGAGGAATGGACCCGCGAGATGGCACTTAGCAGACCTGGAGCAACATCAAACAGATTAATGCCATTGCGCTCTAACCCCAACACGGTCTGAAGATGGACCTCCGCGAGGACGACTTCAAGCGGACAGCTCACGCACCAGCCAAGCTCAATCTGTTTCTAGACGTTTTGGGCCGACGTGGAGACGGATTCCACGATCTTGAAACCATGATGGTGCCGATTCGGCTTGCCGATCAAGTAAGTTTCACACCAACGCCGAAAGAGGCCCATGGGCATGCGGGCCGGATTCTCTTTGATGTTCGTACCTGCTGGCCGGTACGTTCGCCTCCACAGCCACCGGAAATTCCAGCTGGCTCGGACAATCTCATCGTCAATGCACTTGAGTTGTTTCGGCGACGGAGTGGGTGCTCGCGAGGGGCACACGTACAGCTCGTAAAGCGCATACCGTGGGGGGCCGGCATGGGAGGGGGCTCCAGCGACGCGGCTGCGGCTTTGAAGTTGGCCAATCGCGGTTGGCATATCGATTGGAGCGATGAGCGACTTAGTGCGCTAGCCGCGGAAGTCGGTAGCGACGTGCCATTTTTCTTATCGCATAGTCCTGCCATTTGCCGGGGTCGCGGCGAGCGAGTTGAGCGGCTGCCACTTTTGCCAACGCTTTACTTCGTAGTGGTTAAACCGCCGGCAGCCCTGCGGACGAATGACGTCTATCGTTCTCACGATTCCATGGCGGGCAGCAAACCCATTACTGCCCGCGGAAGTCTGGATCGGTTGAAAACTAGTTTGTCTCATGGTGATTGGTGCAATCTCGGTCGCTGGATGCAGAATCGCTTGCAGGCGGCAGCCAGCTTGCTGTCGCCTTGCGTCGACGAGCTTCGACGAACTTTTGCCGAGTTGGATTTCGTCGGACATCAACTTACAGGCAGCGGATCGGCCTATTTTGGCGTTTGTCGCCATGCACAGCACGCACGGCGTTTAGCCACAATTCTTCGCACGCGGCAGCTTGGTCTCGTCTACGCCACCCGAAGTTGCCAATAGGTTGCGCATGGGAGCGCAAGGAGAACAACCGTGGAAATCACCGAAGTTCGCATCAAGCTCATGGAGGAGCCGGGTGAACGCCTTAAGGCGTTCTGTTCGATCACGTTCGACAACTGCTTTGTCGTGCGGGACCTTAAGATCATTGACGGCTCGAACGGCCCCTTCGTGGCCATGCCAAGCCGCAAGCTTACCACGCATTGTCCCGGCTGCGGAATGAAGAACCATCTCCGCGCGCAGTATTGCAATCAGTGCGGCAAGCGGCTTTCCGATGCCCGCGCACCGAAGGACGCTGATGGACGAGCGAAGCTATATGCTGATATCGCCCATCCGATTAATTCGGACTGCCGCGAAATGATCCAAGAGGTCGTCATCAACGAGTATTACGAGGAAATCGAGCGAGCGAAGCAGCCGGGCTACGTTTCCCGCTACGATGATTTCGACTTCGAATACAGCGACGCCCCCCGAGCCAAGTCCGCGCGGTTCGACGCGCCGCACGCCTATCCGACCCCGCAGCCGCATACCAATACAAAAGCGACGGCCAGTAGCGGCGGCGGGGCGAAGCCGCACTTGCGTCGCGATTCATCCGGCGAAACTGGTGGCTCCGCTCAACCGCCGCCGACGGGAGGCTCGTTCGGCGCCGGCATTTTTCCGGAATGACATGCAGTGACTGCGAGGCGGAAACTTCGATTACCAAAAGCATTCACGTCAGAGAGACCGGCAAAACAGGCGCGCGCCGTATTACCCGTCTAGCCTAATTCTCCAAGTCGCTTAAAAGTGTACCGATTCGCGAACCGATATATTTTGTGCGGACGGTGCGGTGCGGCTATCTCCTAAGGTCAGTTTGGGTCGCGTTCACTCTGAATTTGTCAACGGACTTGGTGTAATCCCCGGACGTTGTCTTTCGATTCGTGTTGACTCAACATGCGGCTTTGCAGCCCCATGGAAGTGCAGGGGCTGGAGATGCGCACCGACCTTCGCGAAAAAGGAGTTCACATCTTTCATCCATCATAAAATGAGGGCTTGATTTATCATGCCGACGGAAGTTCAGCGGCTTGATGACTTACACGCCATACGAAGTTACGTAACCGAAACCCTGTGCAAAAAGGATCGACTCGAAAAAACCCTGTTTCCCTTGTATGAACGAATCCTGGTGCGGGACGGCGCCCCGTGTGGCGTGTACTTTTGCCTGTACGGACCGCGCTCGTTGTATCTGGCGGCGATTTGGGAAACAGACAGCAACACGATATTGTTTTACGGTTCCCGCGGGGAGCGATTTCATAAAACACAACTGATAGCACCGCCGCGGATTGATGAAGTGGTAAATACTGCCGAGTAATCCTCCCCACTACTCGAGGAGGAAAACAACGTCTCGCGGAGCGAGACCCCTACGCTGGATTGACTTGACGGAATTCGGGCCGTGTACTATACATAGTTACACTACCCGCTTGTGGATACACGGAGGTTTTTCGATGCTCGTTCTCTCCCGCAAAGAATCGCAGCGCATTCGCCTGGGCGATTCGATTGTGATTACCATCGTCAAGATTTCGGGGGATAAGGTGCGCGTGGGCATCGAAGCTCCGAACAATGTCCTGGTGCTGCGCGACGAGTTGGAAACGCGCGAACCGCAAGTACCAGCGGCCGAGGGCGGCCCGGCTGCTGCGTAAGTGGCGGCATTAGGCATTAGGCGTTAGGCTTTAGTTGAATGAGGCATCGTCAATCGTGTGTGTCGAGTTCGTTCGCTTTGCTGGCGGTTGTTGCTTGAGTGTTCCTTGTTCGCCGGCAAATCACCCTCAGCCCAAACCCTCTCCCTGTGGGCGAGGGGGGTATTGGGATAGGCTCTTAGGATCAGCCGTCGGGCGATAGCCCACGGTTATTGCCGATTACTTCGTGGGGTAGCCAGCGGCTGATCGACCAACTCCGGTGCATAGCATTGACCGGCCACTAGTTCTAGGTATTTGCAAGGCTGATTGCGCCTTGATGGGCGCGCTATCCCACCTCGAGCGGCACTTCTCTCGCGGGAACGATTCCGTTCCTGTCGATCACTACGATCAAGCCGATCAGAAAGACGGCCATGAAGACCACCGCGCTGGAGAACGCCCAAATGAATCCGTGATACTTTGCGATCCAGGTAACGATGATGTTGCTGAAGGTGCCCATCAAATTGAGAATTCCGTTGCAGATGCCATAGACGAAGGCAGAGCTCGTTGGCGTGGGCGCCAGGTCGACCGCGTTGATCGTCCACGCCCCGACGGTGACATTCATGGAAAAAAGCGCGACGGCGATTAGCGCCGCCGTCGGAGCGACCAAGTTGCGCTTCGAGGTCTCGAGCGCAATCAGCATGATGACGGCCATGATTGCCATGGGCACGCCGGCGCCGAGTTTGCGGCCCTTTGCGTGGCCATAGCGTGCGACTAGCGCGTCGTTGACGGGGCCAGACACGAGATAGCCGACAAACCCCGCGGCATAGGTGATGCTGGTCCACGAGGCGCTCTTAACGATCGTGAGTTGGAACGTCTCGTACATGTAGTCCGGAAGCCAGTTCAGAAACGTGAAGAGCACATAGCCGAAGGAGAGAAACGTGAGAAGAACGCCGACGCCGTTCCGCGTCAGCATCGCGCTAATCGCGTTCTTCATTTCGTCGCGGCTGAGGTGGTGTTCTCTTTTATGCAGAGGGCGAGCGCCGCTGACGCCTTGGATGAAGCGGAGTTCGCGCTGGCTAATCCAGGGGTGCGATTGGGGCGTATCGCGGACGAGCACCATCCAGATGGGGACCCACAGAAGACCGAGAGCGCCAAAGATGATGAAGGTCCATTGCCAGCCGAACCAGTGAACGATCAACCCTGATACGTATACACCAAATGCCGAGCCGACGAATTGGCCCGACCCGGCCAGCGTGAAGGCGCGGGCGCGTTCGCTCGGCGCCGACCAGGTGCTGGTGGTCTTGGCGTTGATGGGCCAGATGGGCGCTTCGCCGACGCCCATCAACCCACGGATGACGCACCACGAAACGAGGCTGTAGGCCACGGCGCTGAGGATCGTAAAAATGGACCAAAAGCCGAGGGCGAACGAGGCTGCCTTGCGGATGCCGAGCTTATCGGCAAACCAGCCGCCAGGAAAGTTGAACAGGGCGTACGCCAGTCCCCAGATGAACGCGATTTGTCCCATCTGCCCGATATCGAAGCCGAATTGCTTTTCGATGAGCGGTACGGAGACGGTGAAGTTCGCGCGATCCATGTAATTGATCAGGATGGCGACGAACATCATGAAAAAGACAAGATAGCGAACGTTCGTCGTCCCTTCGCCGTCGATGGAGCGAGCGTGCGGATTGGGCGCGCCAGTGGTGGGTTGCTGACCAGAATGATCGGGGACGACGGCCATCGTTTGAGCGCTGCAATACGGAGTGGCCGAATGTAGCAGGTTCGAGATGCGAATGCCACAATTTTTTGTCCCAGCCGAAATGGCAGGGAAGTAGGGAGCGGGAGTTAGAGATCGAGATTCTCGTTTCACGGCCATTGAGGGTATGCGGCTGGCGCGGCCAGCCCTGAGCTGAGGAGTTTAACAGCGGTGCGGAAACCGGTCGGGTTCGTCCAACTCCGAAAATGGGCTTCCGTAGTAAATGGCCTTGGCTGGTTGGGGGATTCGCACTTTGCTTCGTTGCTGGAGGGGCAATTTGGTGGAGGGGCTCGTATGTGGATTATCTAAACAGTGGCTTCCCATGGGGAACGCAATTTTTGATGGTCGGTGTAGCCCTGCTTTTGTCGTGCTGAGCGGTGCAGGGACCATCGCAAGTGCGATCGCGATTGGAAGTGCCATTCCCGCTATCATTTTGTACGAGTCGTGCTGGATGGCGTGGAAGACCCGACCAATCATAACCTCTGGCCGTTTGAGGTCATCATGGCGTTTGGCATGGGGATGATCGTGACTTTTCCAGTCGCCGAGGTTGGTGCGCTGCTTCGTCGCGTTACGCATCGCAGTAGCATCTAACAAGTCGCTGCGCTTGACCGGCTGGCACTTCGGGAGGTTTGGCGTTTTGGTTCGGCAACGATTACATTTTCGGTAAACCCGCAGGCCGTTGAAGGCGTGGGACCGAGCTTTTTTGTTGGGCGTGCGAGAAGGAGTTGGCGAGCCTCCGATGAAAATGCATCGTCTGATACCGATGCTGCCTATAAAGAGCATGCCTGCAAGCGTCGCGTTCGACCAGAAGCTCGGCTTCAGCGTTGAACGAAGGGACGATGATTGGGGTTGGGCCATGCTCGCATTTGACGAATGTCGACTAATGGTCGATGAATCGATTACCAGTCATGCGTGCGCGCCTCGCCAATCGGTCCTGTACTTGTATCCCGAGGATGTTGTGAAATATCATCAGCAGGTGCGCAAGAACGGGGTGGAGGCGCCCGACTAGGATGTCACTTTTTACGGCATGACCGAGTTTCGACTCGACGGTCCCGACGGCAACCGACTATGGATTGGGCAGAACACCTCAGCGTGAGTCTGATACGGCATTGCCGTTGATTCGGTGGGAGCGCGGAGGGAGTGTGGATGTATCGATTGACTGGTAGTCCGATCGAATGGCAGGAGGCGGAGGAAGAGCTTGTACTGCATCTTCCGCCGCGTGCGGGGCGGATGGCCGGGCCGCTGCTGTGGTCGGCGGCGTTTTTCACACTGTTCGAGTTCTTCATCATTTATGAGTCTGATGGTTGGCTGCCGGCGGTGGTTGGCATGGCGGCAGTTCTGGCGATTCTGCTGTTCATCGCGTATGCGAAAATGCGGGCGACGTATTTGACGGATACAGGGGTGACGATCACACCGGAGCGAGTGATCGTGAAAACGTCTTGGGGTGGGCGGGAGACGGAGAAGAAATTCCCGTTGAAGCCGGGGAGCCGGGCGTGGCAATGGTATCTGCGTCAAACGAGTAGTCGGAAGTACGATCACCGGCCGCAAGGGATCGTTGTGGCCGATCAGACCTACAATCAAGAACGTGGAGACGATCCGGGCGACCGAAGCAAGCCGCGGTTCGGTGGGAACCTGGCTGCGGGTGAAATGGACTGGGTGGAGTGGCGGGTGAATTTGTTTCTGGATCGCAACGGACATGCGGCCCAGGCTGAGCTGAACGAGGAAGCAGGGCTGAGCGAGCCGCAGAAGGGGCTGGTCCGAATCGAGCAGGACGGGCTGGAGACGCGCATTGCTTTTCCGAACACCATGGCGACCGGCTCGTTCACGGGAGTGTGGATTCTTTTGATTGGGCTGGTGCTGCTTGCGCTTTCCTGTGCGCCGCTAATGATCATCTGGAACGACGCGGAGGAAATGAATTGGCCGCAAATGCTGAAGATGCTGGCTTATCTCGGAGTGTTTGGGTTTCTTGGCGTGGCGGGCACGTCGAACGGGTTGGTGCGACTGTTCGGGAAGCGGCAGTTAGCGATCTCGCCGCGGCGGGTGCGGTACAGCGCGAATGTGCTGGGCATTGGAGTGCCGATGACGTTGCCGACGGCGGAGATCGTCAGTGTTTGGGATCCATCGAAGCGTGTGGCCACACGCCGGCCCCACGCGGCTATGGCGAGCGCGCCAGGTGCGGTGATCCGCACGGCGCGGCGGGAGATGCCGCTGCGTGCGGCGCAGGATGCATTGGGCAGCGGCACAGCGGCCCGATGGTTGGCCGAGGAGATAACACGGCACATCGTGTCCGCTCGCGAGAAGTTGGCGGTCGGCGCCGCGGTGGTGTGAACCCATTTCGCCGAGGAGCGACAACATGAGACGACCGATTGCGTTGGGCCTGCTACTGGTTGCGGCGTTTTGCGTTTACGGGTTCGTCGCCAGTTGGGAGCCGGGGGTGCGCGGCGTTTACTTTCGATTCGGGTATCCGGTAGCGGCCGTGTTGTGCGGCGCTGTGGCTATGGTACTCCTACTCCGTCAGCGGAAAAAATCTTGATTCCCGCGCGTTGCAAAGAGCGCACGCTGGAGGGTTATCCCTGCGTGTAACCAGCCGGAGGCGAACCGACGTGTCGAAAAAATTCAAAGTGGGCGATCACGTGACCTGGAACTCGGAGGCCGGGCGCGTCAGCGGCACGATTATCAAGGTGCATACAAAAGACTTCGATTACAAGGGATATACGCACCACTGTAGTGCGGACGAGCCGCAGTATGAAATTAAGAGCGATAAGACCGACCATATCGCGATGCACAAAGGCACGGCGCTGAGGAAGCTGAGAGATTGAACGCGGAATCAAAAAACAACGCCGTCGCAATCACAGAAATGATTGCGACGGCGCTGCGAGCTTGTGAGTTGGGCACCTCACCCCGTCCTCTCTCACAGGGAGAAGGTTGTTTAGTCGCGGGGTCGGATGGCGCCAGTGAGGCCGGTGTAGTCGGCGCGGTCGTCGTCGTGCCAAAGCGGCTGGCCGCGGCGGACGCGGTCGGCGAGAACTTCGAGCTTTTCGCGCGTGCCGGCCGGGGCCTGGGTGGCCTTGAAGTCTTCATCGCGTTTCGGGGCGAAATCCTCGTCGTGGCCATACTTGAGGATCGCCTCAAAGACATTTTTGAGCGTGGGATCGGGCATTTCAGTATCAACTCCTCGTCTCGTAAAATCAGATCGTGTGTAACGTTAAAGGCGTGGAATATCGGCGGTCCGTAGGTTGCCACGAGCAGGGAATCCCTTCGCAGCTGGCTGGCGTGTAATCAGGTGGGTGTGACTTCGGAGGGAGGCCAGCCAGAACCCTCACCCGGCCCTCTTCCAGAGGAAGAGCGAAAGTGAGAGTTGCTTAATCACCCGATTATTGTCGATGCACAACCAAAGTCAAGTTTTTTAACCCAATGAATTTCGACCGCAATCGGCCTTTCTTCGCAGTTGTCGTAAAACCTTGCGGCTTGCGCAAAGGGGATCAGTTGTATGCGCTTATCGTACGCTTACCATGCTTATACTTGACCTCCAATACGTTAGTATGATGAACGAGCGGGGAAGGTTCGCGCGAAAAGAAACTTTTTTGACCGGCGACGATTGAAGTTCGATCAGGTCGAGCGGTTTTAAGCCATGTGGATCCAGCGAAATGTCACGCTACCCGCTCGTACGAGGGGATTCCATCTGATCACACGCGAGATACTGGCCGATCTGCCGGAACTAGCACGGATCCGGGTCGGGCTACTGCACGTGTTTATTCAGCACACGTCGGCATCGTTAACGATCAACGAAAACGCGGATCCTGACGTGCCGGTTGATTTGGAGTCGTCGATTTCGGCGATAGCGCCGGAAGACTTCCCGTATCGTCACACGATGGAAGGGCCAGACGATATGCCGGCCCACGTGAAGGCGTCGCTGATGGGCAGCGGCGTGACGATTCCCGTGGCGGATGGCAGGCTGTGCCTGGGCACTTGGCAGGGGATCTATTTGTGCGAGCACCGTCGTCAGGGTGGTCGGCGGCGGCTCGTGCTGACGCTGTGGGGGGATGAAGGATGGTAATTGCTAGCTTTAGCGGCCGATTTGAGCATGGCGGCAGTAGATTCAGCCTTGCGGCCGACGCTAAATCTAATTCTTGGAATCTCTCATCGTTCATCCTTCATCCGTCATCGCCGCTAGACGGTTCGATCAAAGTACATGAAGTTCTGTTGGATCTGCCCCCAGGTCATGGTGACGAGTCCGTACTGCACGCCCCAGGGGTTGAAGAGCGTAATGGTTTGATTTGCGGCGTTGTATCCCACCACTGAATAGGCGTGACTGCCTACGACTTGGCTCGAAGCCGGGGTCGTAAACGAGGCGAAGCCGATCGACTTGCCTTGGTTGTACGCGTTGACGAATGTGGTGAAGGATGAGGCGCCGGACGTCATCGCAAAGGCGGCCGTGTTGTGGCCGGTGATTTGACCGAGTGCCGCATAGATGTAGCCGCCCGAGAGGGCCGAGTACGAGTTTTGTCCGTTGCCGGAGAGCCCGCTGCGCAGCCAACCCAATTCATTGATTTGGGCGTAAGCCTTTTCGGCCAATGCGACCCACAATTCGTTGCTCGCGCTGCCGTAGGAGCCGCCGTAGTTGGCGTAAAGGAATTGGCCGCTCGAGGAGGTCGGCAGGTACGAATCGACGGTCACATACTGAGGCGTGCTGTTTTCATAGAACCGCACGGTGTACGTGCCGTCGCCGTTGACGATAAACATGTTGGTGATGGCGGACGGATCTTTGAGCGCTGTTTCGGCCAGTGAGCTAAGGAAGTAGCAGTCGCCGATGGTGCCTTGATGAATATCTGAGTAGGACGGGCCACTGACGAACAAGGTGCCGGCAGCTTGGCGATACGTTCCGCCCGCCAACGGATGGTCGGCGCCCAAGAACCACTTGTCGACGAGTTTTTCCATTTGGGTGCCCGACGAACCGGCCACCAGGTTGCCCAAGGCACTGCCTTGATACTTGGCATTAGCTATACTGCCGAACACGACGTCGCTCGCAAGCGAGTAGACGTAATCGAACGAGCCGAACAGCGTCGAGTTGCCTGCAATCGCCCGGAGGTCGGTGAGCTCAGTGGCGTCGATGATGCCTCCGTCCTCGGAGCTGCGGAGCAGGCTCATCATGTCGCTGCGGTTAATGGTGCCGTCGGTGTAAAGGTCGTGGCCTAGGCTGCGCAAGGCGGAATCGACGACATGCGAGTCGAACCAATTGGTCGTCGGCGCGGGTGCCGGGTCTGGAGACGGCGACGGCGACGGCGATGGGTCGGGCGACGGCGCCGGTGCGTCCCATAATGTTCGCCCATCGAGAGTGACGGCGCCAACGTCAGAAACACTAAGTGAATGACCTTTGCCACCGAACGAGACATCGTGGCCATTCGCCAGGTGGACGGTAACCGACTCTTTTTTGTTCGACGAGATGACGACGTTTTCGGCCAGGCTTTCGGTTCCACCGTGGGCCAGGCTGTCG
>DASZZA010000292.1:0-5582 GCA_035545135.1 Lacipirellulaceae bacterium
CGACGTCCGCCTCTTTGCGGTCCGCTGGAGCGCCGATGATTGCATCGTGGCCCTGCGCGACGACATCGCCAAACTGCTTGACGGGCCGCAACCGAGCTCGCGATATTATCTGGCCGTGTTGGGCGCCGTCGATTGGCTGGACAACAAGCCGCGTGCTCACGGTGCGGGTTTCACCGATGAGCTGCTGATTCACGAGCTGGAAAACAACAGCCGCTCGCCAGAAGCCCACGCCATGGCGCTAGCATTGTTATCGCCCGACAACAAATTCCTGACTATCGATCGGCTCAAAACATACTTGCAATCAAAGAACCAGCAACTGCGACTCGAGGCGGTGCGAACTCTCGTCGAGGAGACGAGTCCAATGCGGGCCCACTTGCTAGCGGAAGTCGCCGGCGACGACAGACAATCGGACGAAGTTCGTGCCACGGCCATCTCTGGTCTGGGGGCCTTCATCGACCAGCACGCCGTTGGAGCCGTTCTGGAAGCAATGCGGGACAGCAAAGACGACATTCTCTGCCGCGAAGCTAAGCGAACGCTACGGCTGGCCCGCGGCAATTCAGTGAGCGGATATCGGCCAGCCCCATCGGAAATCGCTCGCTGGTCAAAACTGTTGGCAAAAACGGGCGATGCGGCGGCCGGTCGTCGGCTATTCTTCAGCCCCGTCGGTCCACGTTGCAGCATGTGCCACAAGTATGCCGGCCGCGGCGGCAATGTGGGGCCCGACCTGACCCAGATTGGCCACACCACTTCGCGCGAGAAGATTCTCACGTCGATTCTGCAGCCCAGCCGGGAAATCGCGCCTGATTATCAGGCCTGGATTCTCGTTACCACCGACGGCAATACATTCACCGGACTTCGGCTTCCCAAACCAGGCGACGACGGCAAAGAAGATTACGTCGACGCGGCCGGAAAGACATTCACGTTGCCTAGCGATGAAATCGAAGAACGTAGCGTGTCCGATAAATCGCTTATGCCCGACAATCTGCAAGCCACGCTATCGATCGCCGACATGGGCGACCTGCTGTCATTTCTTACGGCAAATAGTTCATTGCAATAACCGAACCGGTGTCGGCCAAAAGAGTTCCACGCCATTTATTAGCTCCTGGTCAATTTAGCCCCCAGTCGGTGACCGGGGGCTGGAAAACGGCGGGGGCTAAGTTACCATTTCCGGCATTGAATGACCGCCGCTAAATGCCAAGCCCGGAATCTCGCGGCGGGGAGAGCTGCCAGCAGTGCATTCCACATTCGACGACTTGGCCCGAAGCCATTCGGCCATAAACTTTACTCAAGCGGCACGGTTTGCCATACCGAACTAACAGCACGTATGCCAGGGGGGCGTGCGCGCCGGTCGTGCTATCGATTGAGCACGCCGTTGCAGCAAAACGATTGTCCCCCATGGCATCAGCTTCGAACAATACTTCTGTGCCCGCGCGGCGACGAGGCCCGTTCGCCGCATTCTACGATTCGATCGCCGATGTCGGCGCGGTCGTGATCCGTTGGTTCGAAACGCTTGGCGACATGGCGCTGTTCATGTGGCGCACCTTATCGTGGCTCGTCAGCCGTTTGCCGCGACGCGACACGCTTATTCCCGCATTCTACAACATTGGCGTATTGAGCCTGCCGGTCGTGGCGTTAACCGGTACGTTTATCGGCATGGTTTTGGCCGTGCAGTCGTACACGCAATTCAAACAGTTCGGATTCGAAACTCGACTGGGCGCACTCATTAACCTCTCGATGTGCCGCGAGCTTGGCCCGGTGCTGGCCGCCACGATGCTCGCCGGACGAGTCGGCAGCGCGATCGCCGCCGAGATCGGCACCATGCGCGTCACCGAACAAATCGACGCGCTCGCATCGATGGGTGCAAATCCGGTGCACCATTTGGTGGTGCCGCGCTTCCTGGGCTGCCTCCTCATGATCCCCTCGCTCACGATCATGGCCATTTTCATGGGAGTCGTCGGCGGTTGGCTATACAGCGTCAACGTCTTCGGTATCGATTCCTATCACTATTGGCACAATTCACAGCAGTTCGTCCACAACTGGGATTTGTTCTACGGAATCTTTAAAAGCGTATTTTTCGGTGCGACAATCGCCATCGTGAGTTGCTATCGAGGTTTCAACTGCGCACCAGGAGCGGAAGGCGTCGGTCGAGCTGCGACTGCGGCATTCGTTTTATCCTTCGTTATTATTTTGATGCTCGATTTTTTCCTAAGCATCGGACTCGACAAGGTACACGACTTCCTTTGGCCAGATTTGATGGTGCGGTGAGTTAGAGCAATCGCAACTTGCTAATCCGCACGTAGTTTGAAATGGCGACGAAGACCTCCAAATCGAATGATTCCATCGCGGGCTTGATCAAGCTGCACGATCTGAGTGTCAGCTTCGGCCGCCACCTGGTCTTGCGCGATATTTCTCTGACCGTTCCGCGCGGTCAGACACTTGCAGTCATCGGCGAAAGCGGATGCGGTAAGACCGTATTGTTGAAGACAGTCATTGGTTTGCTTCGTGCCACGAGAGGTTATGTGGAGTTCGACGGCCAGCGAATCGACAAGCTGGGCGAAAAGGAACTTGCCGCCCTGCGTACCAGGTTCGGATTCTTGTTCCAAGGGGCAGCTCTTTTCGACAGCATGACAATCGCCGAGAACGTGGCATTTCCGCTGAAAGAGAATCGACGACTAAGTTCGACGGAAATCGAGAAAGTCGTCGTGGAACGCGTGACTCAGGTCGGGCTACCGACCAGCGTGCTTGGAAAGCGACCCGCCCAGCTTTCCGGCGGCATGCGGAAACGCGTCGGCCTGGCTCGCGCGCTCGCCATGAATCCCGAAGTGCTCCTGTACGACGAGCCAACGACCGGCCTCGATCCGATCGTCAGCGACGTCATCAACGAACTTATCATCCGCACCCGCGAGCAAAACGATGTAACAAGCATTGTCGTCACGCATGATATGAAAACCGCTCAAAAAGTGGCCGACCGCGTCGTCATGCTCTACCCGATGGGACGATTGGAGCCGGATGAACGGCAAATCATCTTCGACGGCACGCCAAAGCAGATCATGGAATCAAAGGACAAACGAGTCTCCCAATTCGTTCGCGGCGAAGCCGGCGAGCGGCTTGTGGAAATGCACGAGATGTTTGTTGGTAATTAGTTGACCATTGTTCGTTGACTACGAAGGATTCGGCCAATAGCCGCCTTTACAACGAACAACCGGCCACGGACAACGGACCAGAACATGAACGAACGACAAATGCAATTTCGCGTCGGTGTCATCGTGTTCGCCACGTTGATCATCGGAGTGCTGTTGGTGTCGCTCAATGCGCCGCTGCCCAGCGGCTGGTTGCCGTGGGGACATCGCACGTATGAAGTCGGTATCAAAGTCGATAGCGCTCCGGGTGTCGATCGGAACACACCAGTTCGCAAGAACGGCATTTTAATCGGCCGCGTAACGTCGATCGAGGAACAGTCGGACGGGATACTCTTGCGCGCGGAAATCAATTCCAATCGTCCACTATACCCCGAATACACGCCGCACATACGCACAACCGTCATCGGCGACGCCACTATCGATTTCGAGTTTGACTTCAAACATAAACGATTGCCGCAAAATGAAAAATCCGTTCCCGCCGGGTACGTGTTCAACGGCGTTGCGGATGAGAGCCCCTTCGACGCGATTGCCAAATTCGGCACCTTGAAGGACGATTTCGCCGATGCCGCCCACTCGCTGAATCAGGCCGGCCGCGAAGTCGGCGATCTGGCCAAAAACCTCAACGACATCATAGGTGACAAGAGTCACAAGGGCCGGCTGGATCATCTCGTCGACACAACGGACCGGGCGATGAAGCAGTTCGAAAACACGATGACCGCATTCAACGAGATTATTGGCGACCTTCCGCCCGAGGGCGTCGAGCAAAGCGTTGCCCGGCCGCCACTGCAGGGTCAGCCGCCATCCGTCGCTCCGCCATTCAACGGCCAGCCGCCAGCTATTGGACAGCCACCGATTGACCAAGTTCCACGCAACCTGGCTCCCCCGGCCGGCGCTCAACCCGTGCCAACTGGCGCTCAGCCGGTTCCGAATGGTCCGGAGATGCGACAGCGATTGCGGCGAGCTCTCAACGAGCTACCAGATGCCATTCACGAGATGCGCACGACGATGGACGACTTCCGTGTCGTGCTCGAATCGGCCAATAAGAACCTCAAAAACCTGGAGGGCTTTACCGAGCCGCTCGGCCAAAAAGGCGTTCAGTTTGCTGACGCCCTATTAAAAGTCGTCAGCGGCATTGACCAACTCGTCGCCGACTTCACGTCGATTACCCGCGCGGTGAATAATCCGCGCGGTACGATCGGCCAGTTGCTTAACGATTCCAAGGCGTACGACAACTTCAACATCCTGATGATGAACGCCAACACGGTGCTCGGCGACATTCACAAACTTGCATTTCGCCTGCAGCCGGTCGTCGAGGATGCGCGGATTTTCATGGACAAAATAGCCCGAGAACCGGGGCGACTCGTCACCGGCGGTCTCAACCCAAGCTCAATTAAATAGACGATCCGCGTATACCGTACGGGTGTCCGCTTGCGAATGGGTTCGCTACGGTCTCGGTTGCAAGGCGGGCGCGCTACCCGGCGGAGGAAGAGGCACTGGTTGCGGAACAATTGGTTGACTAGCCGGCGGCGGGTTGATGCCGGGTAGCGGCTCCGGCGCCAACGGCGGCGGTGCGACCGCCGACGATGGGGGCACAGTTACAGGTCCCGGCACGCTTGCGGCCGGAACACTAGTTGCCGGCGGAACTCCCGGATACTGCAACGTGTCCTGCCGCAGCTGGTTTGCGCGATCCACAACCTCTTGAGTCGGTATGATCAGCTGAGGGGCTAGATTGTACGTCACCGTACGATTGTCCCTTATCTTCGTCGGCACCAAAACCTCGCTGACAAAATCCAGACCGGGTACCTCATACCATGGTGTCGGAATGGGCTGGTTGACGGTCAGCGTCTCGTATCCCGGCTTGATCAAACGAATCTCACGGGTGCCGTAGTAGATGAAGTCGACCGAGCAGGGCGTCGTACCTATCTGCTGGTTATCCACGTAAACGAGTGCGCCCGGCGGGTTGCTGTGAATATTCAAGCGTCGGCGAACCGCTCCGCGAGCGGGCAGTACGGCAGCGACGAGTAACACACCAAGCACGAGACCGCCGATCGCGCACTGAGACCGGCCACGCATTAAGGGAGTTTTAGCGACGGCCCGCATCAACCAACTCCATAATCATTGAGCCGTTTGGCGTTAGATCGTTCGACGCGCAGATTTGTAGGTCGGCAAACAGGCAGCTCCCACCACCCACTTGGTTCAGCTCGTCACCGAAACAAATCTCCAAACCGCACAGACAAGAGGGCGAACTATAAGAACCTCCGGCCACCGTCGCCAGCCCGACCCCATCCAGCGCCAGTTTCCGCGCCGCTACCAGCCGGTTAGAATAAGATTCTCACGTCCAAGTCCGGAACTGGTCTGCACTTGGCAAAATTGCTGCCTGTACAAGAGGTGCTAGCGGCGCACGGGCGCGCTGGCAACCCGTTTCGCCGCGCATGCCGAACA
>DASZZA010000293.1:0-2312 GCA_035545135.1 Lacipirellulaceae bacterium
ACGGGCCGACATCGCAAGGCCGGGAAGTATCGCGCCGCCGGCAAATGCGCCATCGGATTCGAGCAAATCAACGGTTATAGCTGTGCCCAAGTCGACGATGATCGCTGCTCGATCCTTCTGACGTAACCGATTCGCTGCGAATGCTGCCAACAACCGGTCGATGCCGACCCGCGCGGGCTCATCGACGCGAATCGATAGCGGCACGTCTGCGTACGTTAGCAGCCGTATTGGGCAGTTGAATTTCGATCGGCGCGCCCAATTGGTTACGGTGGATATCAACTGCTGTGCGGCCGCACGATGAACGCTGCCCACCAACCACTTTGATCCGGCCACGACGTTCCCATTACACCAAAGATCGAGTTCGGTTGCATTGAATCGCCCGCTTCGACCTGCAATCTGTAATTCAAACACCTCAACAGGCTGCGTCAGCGCGGAGCCGGCGACGCGATCGAATATACCGATCTTGATTCGGCTATTACCGACGTCGACGGCAACCAAGTTTGACGAGGCAGTTTGTTCGACCATTACGGCATTTTATCTAATCTGAATGCACGGGCGAAAGCGATTGAACCGGGAGGAATCGCTTGAACACTTACCCGGCACCCGGTAAACTTGCATATTTGCCGCTCGGCGCAGCGATCGCATGCGCCTTTGCACCGTAGCTCGGGCTCGTGGCGGAATTGGCAGACGCGCAAGGTTGAGGGCCTTGTGCCCGCAAGGGCGTGCTGGTTCAAATCCAGTCGAGCCCAGTTCTCTCGCACGCCCTTCGGCCAATGCCGAAGGGTTCTTTTTGCGCACTTTCGGGCTGCGTAAGCGCCACTCGGGTCCGGCGAACGAATCGGCAGTTCTGCCGCCCGGTATTGGAGGCGGTTTGGACCTTGCCAATTGCCACGGCGGAATCGCCAGAACCTCATTTGCCGCGGCCAAATAAGGCGTCGTCACTTGACATCTATGGTGCTAACATTGCGCAATTCACGAGCCGATGCCTCGTCCATCCGGTAGGCTTACTCTTTCGTAACAGGAAAACGACCATGGCCACCATATGGCACAACATCTTCATTCCGGACGTCTCGATTTTAGAGAAGGTCATTCGCCCGATCCTAGTGTATGCGTTTTTAATCGTTGGTTTGCGACTGGCCGGCAAGCGCGAGCTGGCACAGCTCAACCCGTTCGATCTCGTTGTTCTGCTCACGTTGTCGAACACCGTACAGAACGCGATTATCGGCAGCGACAATAGTGTCAGTGGGGGCATCATCGGGGCAACGACGCTGTTGGCGATTAATTATATTCTGGTGCGATTCCTTTACGGGCACGAGCGATTGGATCGCATCGTCGAAGGCGACTCGGATGTACTAATCGCCAACGGCAAAATACGGCACGACCGATTGAAAAAGGAGCTGCTTACCATAACGGAGCTGGAAACGGCCGCTCACCGTCAGGGCTTTGCTTCGCTCGACGACGTCGACCGGGCCGTGCTCGAAATTGGTGGGACGATCTCGTTCATTGCGAAGACGCCGTCCCCGGAAGTCGCGCGACACTCGGAGATCCTCGCGCGCCTCGACCGACTCTCAAGTGACTTGACCTCGGTCAGGCAAGCCATACGACCGGCCACGTCGTAAAGCCAATGCGCTGCAGACAGCAGCCGCTTCGATGCGGCTAGTGGTTCATTGACGCCGTCCTTGAATTCACGAGCGAAATCAGCGGGCTGGCGCTAGACCCCGGTCGGCGCAGGGTGGCGGTAGAAACAACCGGACGTTAGCGCGTTCCGGCTAATATTCGCGCAATTCCCGGGAGGCCTCCGTTAATTTATTGGATGAATTTGTATCGTCACTTCGGCAGTGCTTTTTTCGCTTCGTCGACGTCCTTCTCCGCCGCTTCCACCCGCTTTTCTTGTCGATGATACGCTTTCACCTCGGGCATTGAGTTCAGGCGCTGCTCGAACCGCTTGTTCTCCGGCGTGCCGGGCGTTTTGATCTTGTTCATCACCTCGTTCGCCTTGGCCAAGGGCGCCGTCAGCGAGGCTTCTTTCTGCTGCGCGTTTTTCTCGGCGGCGACCAGACCGTCGATCGTCTTATCGAGTTCGTCTCCGCGCCGGCCGGTGGCGACCTTTTTTTCCGTCTTATCTTTTTTCGATTCGTCTTCCGTCGTTGGCAGTGCGGTTTGATTCAAGACGCCGCCCAAACCCTGCAACGCGGCGTTCGCCGATTCCTCGGGCGTGGTGCCGGCGAGTTCTCGGCATACTTCGTTAGCCGCCGTCTGACGCGCCCGATCGTACGCCGGTCGCAAATCATCGAGCCGTGATTGTGCCTGCT
>DASZZA010000294.1:0-2171 GCA_035545135.1 Lacipirellulaceae bacterium
GATTCGACGCCCGTCGAAAATTGCATGCTTGTATCAAATCGGCCGGCCGTTGTGACTATTTCGCAACTCCCGTAGAATTGTGTGATTGATTTGCCTGACTCTCGCCCCTCGACTCTCGATCCTTCATGTCTACCGCGACCGACCGACGTTACGTTTGCCAGCTTGGCCACAACGAGCAAGTGAGCCAGGTATTCTTGGCATCTGAGAAGCAGTTGCGGCCCAATCGCAACGGCAACCTGTATCTGCAATTGCAGCTTTCCGACCGCAGCGGGGCGATTGCAGCTCGGCTGTGGAACGCCAGCGAGAGTGACTACCGCGCGTTCGAAAATGGCGACTACGTGAAGGTCGAGGGCAACACGCAACTGTTCCAGGGCAATATGCAACTCATTGCCACGGCGATCCGCCGCGCGCGGCCGGACGAAGTCGATGAGGTCGATTTTCGCGTTTTGCGGACGGACGAAATCGACCGCATGGCAACACGGCTGGCTGAAATCTTGCGGACGATCCAGTCGCCGGAGCTGCGCAACCTGGCTGAGTGCTTTTTAATGGACGCCGAGTTCATGGCGAAGTTCACAACCGCCCCGGCAGGCATGAAGAACCATCATGCGTACCAAGGCGGCTTGTTGGAGCACGTCGTCGGACTAATGGAGTTAGTGCTGGCCGTCTCGCCACGCTATCCGCGGCTCGATCAGGACAAGTTGCTCGTCGGGGCCTTGCTTCACGATGCGGCGAAAGTGGATGAGCTATCGTACGATCGCGAGATTGCGTACACCGACGAGGGTCAACTCCTGGGTCACATGGTCATGGCGATGTCGATGATCGACGAAAAGGTCCGCGACGCCGAGCGATTGAGCGGCGAGCCGTTTCCGAAGTCACTCGTCACAGAAATCAAGCACATGGTGATCAGTCACCACGGCGAGTATGAATATGGCAGCCCGAAGTTGCCGATGACGCTCGAAGCGGTTGCCCTGCACCACCTGGACAATCTCGACGCCAAGATGGCCAGCTTCACTCAATTGATGGTCGATTGCCCGAACGTCGAAAGCAATTGGACGCAGTATCACACGAATTTGGGACGTAAGCTTTATAAGGGTTCGGGGTTCAGGGTTCAGGGTTCAGAGGAGAATTAGCGGCGTCGCTTGCGACGCGCGACGCATGCCATCTAGTCATCGCTCGGCAGTTCTTGAATACGTCAACCAACCCAACTATCAACCCGTCAAGCCGGCGGTGATTGCGAAGAACTTGGGGCTGGCGAATGAGGCTGCGCGGGAGCTGAAGAAAACGATCAAGCAGATGGTGAAGGACGGCGAACTGGTGTGGGGGCCGAGCCATTTGGTCTATTCAGCGAAAAAGATAAGTCCACGGAGCCGCGGCGGCGCGGTCGCTTCAGCGACCAATGGAAGTGGGGCTGCGAGCAAGGTGCCCTCACCCCTGTCCTCTCCTAAAGGGAGAGGGAGCAGGACGAGGCCTCCGGGCGAATCGAAGCATTTCACCGGCACGTTCCGCCGCGCGGCCGGCGGGTTTGGCTTCGTGCGGCCCGAAGGGACGCTGCGAACCGAGGGGCGTGACGCCGACGTGTTCATTCCGCGCGAAAAATGCGGCGACGCGGCCAGCGGCGACATTGTTTCGGTGCGGCTCGAAACCAAGCGCGGCCGGATGGGAAAGGTCGAGGGCAGGATCATCGACGTCGTCGAGCGGGCGACGAATCGGTTTGTCGGCGTTTACTTCGAGCAGGCCGGTATGGGGATGGTGCAGGTCGACGGCAAGATTTTTGCCAATCCGATTTACGTGGGCGATCCGGGCGCGAAGGTCGTGCGGCCGGACGACAAGGTCCTCATCGAGATGGTCCGCTTCCCGTCGCACGTGCGCGATGGTGAAGGCGTGATCGTGGAAGTGCTCGGCGGGCGCGGGCAGCCGGGCGTCGACACGCTGTCGATCATCTACGAGTTCAATCTGCCGGGCGAGTTTGCGGACGATGCGCTGGCCGAGGCGCGGAAGCGGGCGGAGAAGTTTGATGAAACGATCGGCCGAGGCCGGCGCGACCTAACCGATTTGACGATCGTGACGATCGACCCGGTGGATGCCCGCGACTTTGACGATGCGATTTCACTGGAGCGGCTCGAAAACGGTCACTGGCTACTGGGGGTGCACATTGCGGATGTGTCGCATTT
>DASZZA010000295.1:0-4797 GCA_035545135.1 Lacipirellulaceae bacterium
CCGGCAACTGACGTACCGGCAGCTTGAACGGCTTGCAGCTTTAGGAGCGAGCCCAGTGAGAGACCTAGTACTCCCGCGCCGCCGACCCGCAAAACATCGCGCCGGCTCGGTCGCAAGTGAGTATCGCACAAATCCTTGCCCTTCGGACCAATGATTCGGAACATCGTGGGTTCCTCACGGTTCATCCAAGCCGCCGACCTGTCGGCGGCCAACGCCCAACCGGCGGCTTGGATGTCAGCTAATGGTTATACAAAAATGCTGGATTGTTAATCAGCGCCCACACAATATCCTGGGCCACTGTTAATCGCTTGTTCTTCAATTGCTCCTCGCTCAGTTCGACCGCGCGACGCAGCTGCTGCAGCTTCGCGTCCATCGGAATTGATCGTTGGGCGACCGACAGCCGCGCCTCGAGCTGCTTCATGTGCGCGTCCTCGCCGGGCGGCTGCTGCGCGGCCGCTAGCGCGACCCGAAGAGTCGGAAATTTCTTATCGGCCTTACGCATTTGGGCGAGCAGAACCCGACGTTCCGCCTCGGTCCGTCTGTCCGGAGCCTTGGCAAGTATCGCGGCCACGTTAGCCGGTACACCGAAATTCATCGGCGGTCCGTCCGTTACCGAAATGCGAAACTTACCGAGCGAGTGCTGCCCGCTTTGGAAGTTCTGATAGATTACCAGCTCCAGCGTGCGATTCTTTACTCCGGCCAGCGGCATTTTCAGCGGGAACAACGCCGAGTGATCGCGACCCATCTGCGGTGCAATCGCCCAGCCGTTATTCACCACCGCGGTCGTATTTCCATCCACTGTTGTGGCAACCGAATAGCCGACCTGGCTGAACGTGGCCTTCGGCCTGCGTAACGCGATTCCGGATGCGTCCGCATTATCGGCTGCAAACAATCGTATCGCATCGATCGGCAGCACCGTTTGGTCATCATCCACATAAATCCGTAGTCCAGTCAATTTGGCGCCGGCATGTATAGCGATCGGCGTCGGGAGGCTACCGCCGCTGCCCGCCGGCAGGGAGCGCCGGGCCGAGCGGTTTGCGTCGAACGCAGAATCCTTCGCCGTCGTCCACTGCACCGTAAACGTCACCGCCGATCGGATGCCCGTCACGACATCCAACAGGTACGTACCGGCAGGCTCATTTAACGTCGCCTTGATGCCGGCACCTTTGCTGGCGCCAAACAAATGCCGCATGCCGGCATCGGCAATGACCTTCGCGCCACCTTCGGTTTGCCAGCCATCATCCGAACCCGCGAAGTCCCAGCTCCGCACAAGCTTCATCGGTCCCACCGTGGGCAACAAATGGACCGCAAATTCGGTGACCACGAAATTGCCATCCGGCGCACGCCCCGGCCCGCGGTTGGGGAGCCGGCCATCGGCCAGCGCATCGAGCCGAATGCCGGTCACCTTATCGACCGGTAACGGCGCCTGGATGCGATAGACACCTTGGACCTTTTCGCCGTCGACAAATATCGATCCATCCGGCTGCAACGTGAACTTCGCTCCAGATGTGGCCCCCATTTCGATCGGTGTCAGCGCGTACCAGTGCGTTTTTCTGTTTTGAGCCGCTTCAAACTGCGTCAGTTTTACCATCAGCTTTTTGTCATTAGCCGCAATCGCCGCCTGCGCTTTCGCAATTCGCTGCTGCCGCTCCTTTTCCAGCCGCGGTTGGCGAAGATTTGTGATTTCGCGATAGGCCTCAATCTCCGTCTGCAAAGCGGCGATACGATTTTGACGTTCGAGCTCTTCTTGTGCGAGTTTCGGCGCCAGCTCTTTCTCGTAAGCGCTGAGCTCGGCGACAATTCTCGCGTTGTCTTTTTCCAATTGGTCGAACATTCCCGCGGCTGCCGCAACTTCCTCTGGCTTGCCCGGACGGTTGAGAAACCGCAAAAACAGATCCTTGACTACTTCAGTATTGTCTTTGACTTTTGCCACCATTTTGGCAATCGCGTTGTCCGGATCGCTAATCGCATTGCCCACGGTTGGCCCGCTCACGAGCGCCATCACGGGCCCAAGCTGTAGATTGCTCGACCGCTCGCACTCACACGCACTTTCACGCGCCGGCCGACCCAAGTTACTCAGGAACCCGTCTGGCAACTCGACACCCGCATCCGGCAACGCGGCGGCGCGTGTACCCGGCGGAACCCCGGCGAACGACGACGTCGCCCCAGTCGCCCGGTAGATTGCGTCATACAGCACTTCAGCCGGCAGTCGTCGCGCTCGTGCATGCGAGAAGTTGATCTGATCGTCGTCATTCCACTTGTTACTTGCGACCGAAAGCTGGTATGTACGCGACCGGCAAATCAGCTTCATGATGTGCCGCGTGTTGAAGCCGCTCTCGATGAATTCATTCGTCAGATAGTCGAGCAGCTCAGGATTACTCGGCGGATTGCCCGCGCGGATGTCGTCGAGCGGTTCGATTATGCCTCGCCCGTTTAGATAGCCCCACAGTCGATTCACATAACTCTTTGCAAAGTAAGGGTTGTCCGGCGACGTGACCCATGCAGCGAGTTCCTCGCGGCGAGTCTCACCCTTCTTGATCGGATGTTTACAGTCGAACGGAAACGCGGGCGTCATGACCGCGCCGGTACGAAGATGGGTAACTTCCTCTTTGCCGGAATCGGAAACGATTTCATACAGCGGCTGACCCGCTTCCACTGCTGAACCACCAACCACCGCGTCGCCGCTCGCCGAGTCCTTGGTTAGCTGCACGTGGGCAAAATACGCTGCCAACGAATAATATTGATCCTGTGTCCAACGCTCGAACGGATGGTCGTGGCACTTGTTGCAATTGAATCGAGTGGCCAGGAACAATTGCGTTGTGTTCTCCATCAACGCCTGCGGCGTGCGGAGCGTCTTGAAATAGGATGCCGGCGGGTTCGTCTTCGTCGATCCACTGGCCGTTAAAATTTCGCGCACAAATTGGTCGTACGGCGTATTAGCCGCAATTTGGGCCCGAATCCAATTCCGCAACTCCGTCGCGCCTTCCACGCCCAGGAACTTGCTGTTGACCATCAGCAGGTCGGCCCATTTGTTGGTCCAATAATCGATATAGTCCTTGTTGCCGACGAGCTGGTCCACGAGCACATCGCGCTTGACCTTCGTATCACGCGAATCCGCTACAAATTTCTGAATTTGTTCCGGCGTTGGCGGTAGGCCGGTCAGATCGAGATAAACGCGCCGCACAAACTCGTAGTCGTTTGTAAGCGGCGATGGCATCGTTTTCGTCCGCTGAAGCTTTGCCGCCACTAACTCATCGATCCGATTATTCGCGGACATACCTTTCCACGCGAATCCGGTACGGTCGCCCATTACGGTTATTGTCGTCGCCGCGTATTTGCCTTCGTACCGAACCAGTGCAGGCGCTTCGCCTCGCCGCAGCGAAACGAGCAACCCAGGTGCCCCCGGCACCGCCTTGACTACATCCGTGTTGCCGCTTTCGATGTATGCTTCGCGCGTGACGTCGCGCTCGCCGCCATCGGTATACGTCGCCACGACGCGCACTTGCTGCCCGGCGCCGATCGTTTCTACCACTGGATTGACCGGCGTCACCCTGAGCGATGCGACACGCGGCGTTGCCAGGTTGAGTTGCGCCCCTGCGGCGATCCATTCGCGCAGGGTCTCGTAATACACGCTGCCCGGCTTGATCACCTGCCCGCCCATGTGCGGGACGGTGGCGGTCGGTTTGAGCAGCATCAGGCTTTGAGCGGGCGATGCCACGTTGACTCGCCGCGATGCCAGGTCGTCCGTCAGCGCTCGCACGTCAAACACCGGATCGTAACCCCGCAGCGAAAGTTTGAAACCGTTTTTCCCCTTCGCCGCCCCGTGACAAGTTCCCGCGTTGCAACCGATTCGAGCAATGAGGGGCGCAACGTCGCGAATGAAATCGGGCACCACCGGCTTGTCGAAGCCGGCAACCTGCACGTCGATTTTCGCCGTCTTCCCGCCGAGTGAAACCGTCAGCATCGCATTGCCATTTCCGCTCGGCGTCACAAAACCGGTCGAATTAATCTTGGCCACTGGCGCGGAGAATTTAAACGTCGCGCGGCCTGTCACGTCGACCTTCGCGCCCGAATCAAGCTCCGCCATCACCACAACCTGCGCGTACCGCGCCGGACTATCCAATTGAATCGCAACAGGATCCACGGCCAGATTCTTCACGCCATCGCCGGCAGGCAACGGCGGCTCGGAGTCACGCGGCCGAGGATCGGCGACGTGCGAAATCGCATCTTGAAGCGACGTCGCCACGTGCGATTGGACTGTCCTCCTTTCGATTTGCACCGGCACGAACGAACCAATCAGCGATGCCTTCTTCGTATCGAACAACCGCACCGTGCCATCGCTACCCGCCGCCGCAACTCGATCGCCGCTCGGACTCAACGCGACCGCATACACCCCACCTTCCGCCACATCGAATCGCGCCAACGTTTTCACGCCTTGCTCAAAGTGCTTGTGAATCCGTGCCGTCTCATCGGCCGTGCGCGACGGTACCGGTTTATTTAGGATTGCCTGAATGTCTGCAGGAATCTTCGGCGCCGGATCCATGCCGTAAACGTATACACTCCCGTGTCCGTCAAGGCTGCTGCCAGCGGCAATTACTCGACCGTCTCGCGTAATATCGACACTGAACACCCGCCCTGGCAGCGACGGCAATTCCCACAACAGGTTCGCATCGTCGCCGATTTGCCGCGGCACGATGCGCTGCATTCGATAGATGCGCGGCGTGCCGTCGGAGCCGCCAAAGAGAATCTCATCTCGCAGCGGATGGGCCACGACACATTGAATGCCGCCCTTGAGCG
>DASZZA010000296.1:0-8890 GCA_035545135.1 Lacipirellulaceae bacterium
ATGGGAACAAGCACAGCCTAAGCGCATCACACCCAAACCGTCGAAACCGGCGGCGCCTCGTAGTGACGGACAGAGTAGCGTCCGGGCCAGATCGCGGGACGGCCAGTTGCTCAACTTAGATTTCGAGAAGGGCGATTTGACAGACTGGACCGCGAAAGGCGAGGCGTTCAAAGGCCAGCCCATTGAAGGCGATACGGTCCATGTGCGGCGGGCAGACAGCATCAGCGGTAATAGTGGGAGGTATTGGATTGGGACATATGAGCGAGGCGGCGACAAACCGGAGGGCACGCTGACTTCTGTTGCATTTCCGGTGACTCATCCGTATGCAAGCTTCCTGGTCGGTGGCGGGGCGGGAGCGGGCGAACGTGTGGAGGTAGTTCGCGCGGATACGAACGCGGTTATTTTTCAAGATAGCGGCCGTAACGCGGAGGAGATGCAGCTGGCTGTCGTCGACCTGCGGAAGCTCGTTGGACAGAAAATCTTCATTCGTGTGATTGATGAGGAAAGGGGCGGCTGGGGCCACATCAATTTCGACGACTTCCGATTTCATGACCGGCCGCCGCCGGTGGTTCACGACCGACAGGTGATAGGCAGGCCGGACGTATATCCATACGCCGGTTTGCCGGCAGAGAAAGCCGCACAGGTAATGAAAGTGCGGGACGGTTTCTCAGTGACGGTGGCTGCCGCCGAGCCCGACGTGAAGCAGCCGATCGCTATGGCGCTGGACGATCGTGGGCGGTTGTGGGTGGCCGAGGCGTATGCGTACCCGGTCCGGGCACCGGAAGGGCAGGGGCGCGATCGCATTCTGATCTTTGAAGATACCAATGGGGATGGCCGCTTCGATAAACGCAAGGTGTTTGCCGACGGACTGAATTTAGTGAGTGGATTGGAGGTTGGGTTTGGCGGGGTGTATGTCGGCGCCGCACCCTACTTGTTGTTCATCCCGGATCGAAACGGCGACGATATTCCGGACAGCAAGCCGGAGGTGCTCCTCGACGGCTGGGGTTACCAGGACACGCATGAGACGCTCAATACATTTACCTGGGGCCCGGACGGCTGGCTGTATGGGTGTCACGGCGTGTTCACGCATTCGATGGTGGGGAAGCCGGGCACGCCCTATAGCGGGCGAGTGCCGATCAATGCGGGGATATGGCGGTACCATCCGACTCGTCATGTGTTTGAAGTTTTTGCCGAGGGGACGAGCAACCCCTGGGGCATCGATTTCGATGATCACGGCCAGGCATTTTGCACGGCGTGCGTTATCCCACATCTGTGGCACGTGATTCAGGGCGGCCGTTACCAGCGGCAGGCGGGTGAGCACCTCGATCCATATACATACGCTGATATTCAAACGATCGCCGATCATCGGCATTACATCGGCAGCACGCCGCATGCGGGCAACGGCCGATCGGGCGATGCGGGTGGCGGACACGCGCATTGCGGCGCGATGATCTATCTGGGCGGTGTGTGGCCGGACAAGTATCGGCACACGATCTTCATGAACAACATCCACGGCCAGCGGGTGAACAACGATATTTTGGAACGAAAAGGCTCCGGTTTCGTTGGTCATCACGGCAAAGATTTTCTTTTGACCGGCGATCTGGCGTCGCAGATGCTCAACCTGGAGTACGGACCGGACGGTCAGGTGTATATCAACGATTGGTACGACGTAATCGCCTGCCACACGACGGACTTTAAGGCCGTCGATCGCACGAACGGGCGGATTTACAAGGTGTGGTACGGAAAGTCTCTGCACGATCCTCTCCCTTTGGGAGAGGGAAGGGTGAGGACAGACGGCGAAGCGCCCTCACCCCGACCCTCTCCCAAAGGGAGAGGGCGGGCAAAGCCGGTAGATCTGAAAAAGCTTAGCGACCGTGAGCTCGCCGAGATGGTCCTGGAGAAGAACGACTGGTACGTGCGGCACGCACGGCGAATTTTAGCAGAGCGCGCGGCCGCCGGCGGCGTCGATAAGGCGACACGCCATCGACTTGCCGAAATTGCAACGACGAATCCAGATGAAACGCGTCGGCTGCGGGCCATGTGGGCCCTGCAGGTGACGGGCGGCGTGCCTGATGAGCTTGTTCAGAAACTACTTGCCGACAAGAACGAATACGTGCGCGCGTGGACAATTCAACTTTCGCTCGATCGGGTGCATCCGCCGCTCGCGGAATTGTTGCCCGAGTTTGCGACGATGGCAGCAAGCGACCCATCGCCGGTTGTGCGGTTGTACCTTGCATCGGCGATGCAACGCGTGCCGAAAGAACATCGCTGGACGGTTTTGGAGCGGCTTACCCGGCATTCCGAAGACGTGGGCGATCATAATTTGCCGCTCATGTACTGGTATGCGGCGGAACCGCTGGCCGACGCCGACCCGCAGCGCGCGCTGGCGTTCGGGTTGTCGTGTGGCAGGACGATTCCGCAGTTGCGAGATTTTATGTTGCGGCGGATCGGCAGTTTGCAGGACAACGCGGGCGTACCGGTGTTGATTCACGCGCTTGGTAAGTCGCACGATGCTGACGAACAGTTAACGATTCTGCGAGCGGTGCGGACGGCGCTTGCCGGTCAGCGACATGTGGCGCCGCCCAGCGATTGGACTGCTGTGTACAGGGCGATTTTGAAGAGTTCGCGCGGAGCGGTGCGTAACGAGGCGACCGCCTTAGGGGTGACGTTTGGCGATGCCACGGCAATGGCATCGCTACGCGCGGTTCTGACTTCGCCGCAGGCAGATGCGGCATCGCGCCGCGGAGCTCTCGAGGCTTTGCTCGCCGCCAAGGACCCTGATTTGCCATCCACGCTGTTCTCTCTCTTGAGCGATTCGACAGTGCGGGAAGCCGCGATAGCCGGTTTAGCACAGTACAACGACCCGCAAACGCCGGCAAAGGTACTGGCGGATTATGCAGCGTTCTCGGCCGGCGAAAAGCGGTCGGCACTGGCTACCTTGGCGTCTCGCAAACCCTATGGACTTGCGCTATTGGAGGCAGTGTCGCGGAACGATATTCCCAAGACTGATTTATCGGCTGACCTGATTCGTCAGCTTCATAATCTCCATAGCGCGCAGATCGACGAACTGATTGGCAAAACTTGGGGACAGGTGCGCAGCACGGCAGCCGATAAGGTTGCGCTCATCGCCAAGTATCGCGCTTTGGTGGCGAAGAAAGCGGAACAGGCGCCCGATCCGGAATTGGGCCGGGCAATCTTCGGCAAGACATGTCAGAATTGTCATATGCTGTATGGAGTAGGCGCCAAAATCGGGCCGGATCTCACCGGCTCGAACCGCTCGAATCTCGACTATTTGCTGACCAACGTCGTCGATCCGAGTGCGCTCATTGCCAAAGAGTATCAGCCGACTGTTTTCACGACGACGGACGGGCGGGTGATTACAGGAATCGTCCGAGGCGAGAGCGATAAGGCCGTGACGATCCAAACCCCGACGGAGGAGATGATTCTGCCGAAGAACGAGATCGACGAGCGCGACTTGAGCAACACGTCGATGATGCCGGAGGGCCAGCTTAAGCAGTTGTCGACGCACGAGATTCTTTCGCTGTTCGCGTATCTGCGCGGGAAATCGCAAGTGCCGATGCTGGCGACGAAGGAAAATGCGAGCGCGTTTTTCGACGGACACGACCTGGCGGGGTGGTTGGGTGACTCGCGGCTGTGGTCCGTCGAGCACGGCGAAATCGTGGGCCGCACGTCGGGGCTGTCGCACAATACGTTTTTGATGAGCGAACTGGCGGCGGAGAATTTCCGGCTGTCGCTGGATGTGAAGCTCGTGAAGGACGAGGGCAACAGCGGCGTGCAATTTCGCTCCGAGTCGCTCAACGGCTTCGACGAAATGCGCGGCTACCAGGCTGACATAGGTCCCGGCTGGTGGGGCAAGCTGTATGAGGAGAACGGCCGGGCGATTCTTTCCAACAAATCGGGCGAGCCGTATCTCAAGAAAGGCGATTGGAACCGCTACGAAATCGAGGCCGTGGGCAGTCACATCCGGACATGGCTCAACGGCAAACCGTGCGTCGATTTCAACGACCCGGCTGGAAGGCACCACGGCGTGTTCGCGCTGCAATTGCACGCCGGCGGGCCGACGGAGGTGCGATTTCGGAATCTGAAGCTCGAAGTGCGGTGACGTTCGAGTTGCGAAAACTGCGGTTAAGCCGGCGGCTTGGATATGTTATCGATGTTTTTGGAGCAGTGACGCGGCGGGGGAATCGAGGAAGAGCGTGCAGCGCAGGTGCTGTTGAAGAATTGAGGCTGGGACTTGGGGCGTTACACCACCTTCGACGGCATTGCGGACGGCGTCGGCCTTTCGCGCGTCTGGCACGGTACAAATGATGGCCCGGCTTATCATGATTTGGCGGACGCTCATCGAGATGGCTTGCTTGGGCACGTCGTCGAACGTGGGGAACCACCCTTCGCCCAGTTGTTGACGGCGGCAGGCGTCGTCGAGCTGGACGACGAGGTACGGCTCTTCGGTTTCGAAGTTGGCAGGCGGGTCGTTGAAAGCGAGGTGGCCGTTTTCCCCGATGCCGACGAAGGCGACGTCGATCGGGTGCTGGCGGATAATGTCGGCCACGCGGCGGCATTCGGCTTTCGCGTCGCCTTCGCCGTCGAGAAAATGGAACGCCCGGAGGGGCAGCGGCAATTGACTTACGAAGCGTTTCCAAAGGTAGGCGCGGAATGAGGCTGGGTGCGTGATCGGCAGGCCGACGTATTCGTCTAGGTGAAAGCCGGTGACGCGATGCCAATTGATGCCTGGCTGATGGACGAGTGCGTCGAGCATCTCGAATTGCGAGGCGCCGGTGGCGACAATGATGTTGGCTGCGCCTCGCTCGTCGATTGCGCGGCGGATGTGCTGGGCGCCGGCGTCGGCCGCTGCCTTTCCCATTTGAGCTTTGTCCGGCATAATCTTGATGTCCATGAATTTCCTCTCATTACAAATCAAGACAACGTAAGCGGCCGATTTCACCCGATACGCCGCCGCCGAGTCGGCGGCTTGGATATTATCAAACATCTATGGATCGTCCAAGCGGCTACGTCGATCTGCAAGTGAACGGATACGCAGATGTCGACTTCAATACCGATGAGTTGTCGGGCGAGCGAGTCGCCGCTGTGTGCAGCAGGCTGCGCGAGGAGGGCGTGGCGGGAATTCTGGCGACGGTAATCACGGCCGATCTCGACGCGATGTGCCGGCGCCTCGCCAATATCGTTCAGGTTCGCGAAGCTGATCCGGCGATTGCGGCGATGATCTGGGGAATTCATATCGAAGGGCCGTTCCTGAACGAGCAGCCAGGATATATCGGGGCGCACCCGGCCGCGTGCGCAAGGCCGGCCGATATCGACACGATGCAGCGATTGCTTAATGCGGCCGGTGAGCTCACGAAGATTGTCACTCTGTCGCCGGAACGCGATGCCGGGGCGCGGATGACAAAGTGGCTTGCGGATCGAGGAGTTCGCGTGTCTGCCGGGCATTGCAATCCGACCCTCGATGAGCTGCGAGCGGCTATCGATGCTGGTCTGTCGATGTTTACCCATCTTGGGAATGGATGCCCGGCGATGCTGCCGAGACATGACAATATCATTCAGCGCGCACTTTCCGTTTCGGACCGATTACACATCGGGTTTATTGCCGACGGTGTTCATGTGCCGTTTGTAGCTCTTGGCAATTACCTCAAATGCTGTGGACTCGATCGGGCATTTATCGTGACCGACGCCATTTGTGGGGCAGGGTTGGGGCCGGGGAAGTATACCATCGGCGAGCAACGCGTCGTTGTGGACGAGAATTTGGCAACGTGGTCGGCCGACCGCAGTCATCTCATGGGGTCCGCCGGTACGATGGTGCGTTCGGCCGAGAATTTGCGCTGCGCGCTTGGATTTGATGACCGGCAGCTTGAGAAACTTTTGTCGGACACCCCGCGGAAAATCCTCGGGGAATATTAATTTGTAGGCTTCAAGGGTGCGTCGTCGCGCTGGAAGAACATCAGGTGCTGCCACGGCAGCTTATCGTACTGTTCGACCAGTTTGAACCCGTTAGGCGGAAACTCCTTCATGATTTGCGCCTTGCTCATTTTATGGAGCCGTTTGATTGGCACCTTTGGATCTTCGGCGCGGAACTCTGCGAGCGCGACGCGGCCAGTCGGCTTGAGACTCGTGCGGATGGCGGCCAGCATCTGCGCGGGATGGTCGAACTCGTGGTAAACGTCGACGAGGAGAACGAGATCTAATTTGCCGTCCGGCAACTTTGGATCGACGGTCGTGCCGAGGACGGGTTCGATATTCGTGATCTTAGCCGCCGCGGCCCGCTCCTTGAGGAGGTTTAGCATTTCGGGCTGGATATCGACCGCAATAACGCGACCGTGCTCGCCCACAAGTTTTGCCAGTTTGAGCGAATAGAAGCCGTTGCCGCACCCTAAATCGCAGACCGTGTCGCCTGGCTTGATTTTCAGGGCAGCGAGGAGTGTTTTGCAATCTTCTTCGCGCTCGCGCGATTCGCGGGTTAGCCATGGCGCACCCAAGTAATGCATCGTGTGGGCGATCTGGCGGCCCATGTATTCGGTTTGAGCTGGAGGAGCAACGCCGTCCACCGCCGCGCTTTTCGGCGCGATCGAAACGATCAGCCCCGAGACAACAACCAGAAGTGTATTTCGAATTACGAAGTGCATGGTTTTCCTTAGTGTGTATAGTCCTCTGTGCCTGCCGCACGTAAATGGAAGCAGTGTTTCCGCTCCCCCCGTACGATTCTGTGGGCGAGCCCCTTGGATAATCGCATAACGGAAATGCGGTTCCCGAGGTCGTGTCTTTCACGTACTGTGCAGATGAAGGCAATCTACGAAGCTATTCCCAACCCATCGCGGACTGCACGGCTAAAGTGCCACAAACGCGAAGCGTAACAACATTATGCAACGGCTGTCGATTGCCAATCCCGAAGGGATTGAATCATTCAGCCTGGCGTTTGGCCGCGAAGCGACCTACCCCAGGTTTCGAGTCGCGAACGGGACATCGCTGCAAGCGTTGGTGTCATGCCGCTGCGATGCCAACCCGTTCCGGGTTGTAGGTTTGGTTCGACTATCCGCCCGGGGTAGGCCCGCCAAGCCGGCCAACCCCTGGCTGAATGATGGAATCCCGTTGGGATTCGTCGAGTGTAGTTAAAACAAGCAGTTTCAAAACCGCTCGGGGATTGTCCCCCACTCCCAGAGCGGTTTTGAGGCTGCTTCTAGTCGATATCACACGATATAGCTCGCATAATGTTGGTATTCGAGGAAGTGCCTCGCTTAGGCGCGGGGTTAGTGACATTTGCCGCGCCGTTGTCGATAGGATTATTGTGGCTCGGCTCGGAAGATCACCGCCGCATGTCCGGGGATTCGCCAATTCTTTCCATCAAATCCCGGGGTCCCCAATCCGCCATAGCAAGGTTCCTCACTCGACCACTGTAAAGTCCACTTCCGGCCCGATGGCGGAGCAATCAGCGGTTCGGCGATCGGTTGCCAGTCGATGTCGCATCCCAGATTAAAAAGTGCCAACCGATCGTCGTCACTTTTATCAAACCATCGTAGCAGAAATGCTTCGTGGCCGATTACCGACCCGTCAATGGCGCGGTTATCCTGGCGTGAAAAGGTGGAGTCTTCTCGGCGCAAGCGAATCAGGTCGCGATGCAATCGCATCACATGGTCATTTTTTTGAACCTCGTCCCAGTCGAGTTTGCACGGCAAAAATGCGCTGTCGTCCGTTGGATCCGGCGGCTCGAACTCGCCGTGAAAGGATGCAAACCGTGCGAATTGCGACATGAACTCGCGCCGACCGCGGCAAACCAGTTTGGCGAGTTCGGGCTCGTGGTCGGCGAAGAAGTAGAACGGGTTAGAGGCGGCGAATTCCTGGCCCATGAACAGCAACGGAGTTTGCGGGCCAAGAAGCAACAGGGCGGTCAGCGCTCGGTAACGGCCCGGCGAAGTGAGCGAATGCGTGCGCAGGGCGCGGGCAGAGTTTGCGACGTGGTCGTGGTTTTGAAGAAAGTGCACAAAATGCGGCGCGGTGATGTTCCACGACGGGCTACCGCGATATGTGTGCCGGCGCGCGTTCCACTGCCCTTGGTATAGGTAACCGTGCCGAATGGAGGATACCAGCTCCTGCGGAGTGCCGGCGAAGTTGTGATAGTAGGCTTCAGCATGTCCGGTGGCGGCGACGCGGCAGGCATGATGAAAGTCGTCGCTCCAAACTCCATCGACACCCCAACCTCCCTCGTCGGCCGGCAAGGCCTGCTCGCCACGGTTCAGGTCGTCTTCGCTGAAAATGACGATAGATCGCTGGCCGGCTGCGGCGCGAGCTGCGCGCGACAGCTTGGCTACGATGTGTTCCGGTGAGTCGTCGACGATTGAGTGGACGGCATCGAGTCGCAAGCCATCGAAGTGAAACTCGCGAATCCAGTAGGCGGCGTTGTCGGCGACAAAGTCCCGGACGGGCTCAGAGTGCGGCCCGTCGTAATTGATGGCGTCGCCCCAGTCTGTTTTGTGCTTTGCTGAAGAGAAGTACGAGGAAAATACGCCTGTATAATTGCCGGACGGTCCCAAGTGGTTGTAAACGACGTCGAGGATGACGCCCATGCCGAACGCGTGCGCGCGATCGACGAAGTGGCGGGCGTCGTCGGGCGTGCCGTAGAGCTGAACGGGCGCATACCAACAAACGCCATCGTATCCCCAGCCGAATTTCCCAGGAAAGGCTGCGATCGGCATGATCTCCACCAGGGTTACGCCTATGTCGCGTAGGTGCGTCAGCTTCTCGGCCGCCGCTCGCCAGGTTCCGTCGGGCGTGAATGTTCCCAGGTGTAGTTCGTAGATGATCTGTCCGAGCAATTCTGTGCCGCGCCACTTGTTGTCGTTCCAGGCAAAACGGTGATGGTCCA
>DASZZA010000297.1:0-3357 GCA_035545135.1 Lacipirellulaceae bacterium
CTCCGCTGAGGAACGTGCATGATCTTCGAAAACACTATTTCGCGATCGGCCTTGCCGACCGCGATGGCGAACTTGAAATCGGCGTGCCCGCCAATCGCTATGAGACGCAACTCTTTGGCGATGGGGCGGGCGAACGGCGGCTCATCCAAGTCAGGCGCCTTGACACACTTCTCAGTGAAGGCCTCGTCCAGCCAGCCGACTTCGTCAAACTGGACTGCGAGGGCTATGAACCCCTCGTCCTCCAAGGGGCAGCGAATTTTCTCTCGCGGTCGAACATTGTAGGCGCGGATACTGAATCGAACTTCAATCTCAGTCCGGATGTGCCCGATACGCATTTCTCCGAATGTTGCAACCCATTCGTACGCCAGCGGCTCATGGTGTTCGATATAGCGTTCAATCGCCTGTCGATGGTCAATTCGCCGGCTCTGACTGGACGATCAATCCTTCGGCCTGCGACGCTGAATCTGCTGTTTGGCAGAAACTTGGTGCAAGAGAGAGATTCAGGGCCAAGCTATATCTACCGCTCTGCCGAGAGTCCCGTGTCTCCACAAACGGTGCTGAAGAGCGCGATCGTGTTCGAGGCTTATGGCTTGCTCGATTGGGCCTGTTACGTGTTGAAAGGCTTTGCTGACCAGATCGGGTCGGCAATCGACATCGACGCTGCAATCGCGCAACTTGCTCCGCCCGCTGAGCCTGCTTCGCCAACCCCCCAGAATCAAGGTTTGATTACTCAACTTCGCACGATGAAACGCTCCCTGATGCGGAAGATTCGGTAGCCGCCCTCTCGGATCCCCAACTGGATCTATTGCCCGACTGCCAGGGGCTAGGGCTGCCTCAAAGTCGCGTTAGGGTTTGTTAAGAGCGCCGCAAATACATGTCGCAAAAGATCGCGCAGCGCCACGATCGTGTAGGGACATTCCTGGATGTCTCCGGTTTCCAGCAGCCCGCGTTCCGCCAACGGGCGCGTGAATTGCGGAAAATCCCGGTCGAGCCGGGGATGCCGACGCGTCCGGACCGCATGAAGGACGCCGTGACGATCGCGACACTCATAGAGTTCGGCTTCGCCAGGCGGACGCACATACAATTCAGCGTTGACGATCTCCTCGGGCAGGTGAATGGCGGTGCAGCATTCAAGCCCGACCCCAATCATCAAGACGTAGGCATCGTAATCTCGCATCAACCCGTAGGGGCTGTTACAGGATACTGGCGTGCTGTCGACATGATGACGTGACAGCAAAAGCGGCGCTGCTGGCCCCGACCCGGCAACAGAGTGGGTTGGATGAATGCTGCGCGCCGTGGCGTAGCGCGTGCGGAAAATCTCGGTCAGCACGCCCGTGTGCGAGGGCGTCTTCATCTCGTCCCAGACTGGATTTGAGAGCGTCACGCTGCGCCACGTCATGGTCGGCATGAACAAGTTGCCACCAGCGACGTGGTCGAGCAAGGCTTCGATGATCGCTTCGGCACGGAAACCCTGCCGGCTCAAGAGACCGATCGCGCTGTGCACGACGAGCACGCCGTCGCGTGGCACCCGAAAGCGCTGCAGGATCGGCAGGAGCGCTGCGCTTTCCTTCGAATGCCCAGCCATCACTCTGCCGTCGCTGAATTGGCTTCCGCCCTTATCGCTTCGACCATATCGAGGCACCGATCCACGTCGCGGAATGGCAATCCGCTGAGCTGCGACAATTCCAATTCCCACCATTTCGCGCGCAGCAGTCGTTCGATCGTTTTTTCGGGAAAACGAAGCCGCTTGATCGTGGCCGGGACGCCGGCGACGATCGCGTAGGGCGGGACGTCCTTGGTGACGACCGAACCGGCCGCAATGATCACCCCGTCGCTGACGCTGACGCCGGCCATCACGTTGACGTTGTGACCCGTCCAGACGTCGTTGCCCACAGTGACATGTCTGAACATGTCCGGCGTGCGCTCCAACCGCACAAAGTTGTTGTATTCGTCCACCCAATCGAACGATTTGGGATGATATTGGAACTCGTGGATGCTAAGCCAGTTGGAGGGATGATTGAACGGATTGATCGCAGTGCGGGCTCCGATTGCGCAATACGCGCCGATGCTGGCGCGCGCTATGAAGCAGCTTTCGTTCATACCGAAATATTTGCCTACGACGGCGTCGGGACCGATTTGGGAGTTTTTGTTAAGGTAGAGTGGGCCACAAATTGTTGACTTGATGATCCGCGCGCCCGCATTCAGCCGCATAATGCTGTGCGGATGAATTGGTCCGTTGCCGGTATTCTCGATGAAGTCGACAAAGATTTCCGAGTATTTCATGGATAGAGGCCCGCACTGAACAATGGCGCCGGTGGACCGTGGCGGCAGCTATACTGCGAATCCCAGCAAATTGTAAAATCCGAGCGTGTAGGCTAGCATCGGAGCATTGCTGCAAGGTTTCCCGTGATCGACGCCTGCGAGCTCATCTGATGAAGCAAGAGTTTTGAGCGCTCCAAATCGGCGCCATCGCAGTCAGGGAGGTGCGCCCGAGCGGACCAGGAGATATTCAAGGCTGCGTCCCGATGATCGCACTACGATTCAGGAGGTGGGCGTCGGTTCCGGTTCGGGGTTTAGAGGGCCCAAAGGTTTCGTCACCGCAATGGCGTTGCGCCGCCGCGGCCGAACGCCGAGAGACGAGGCGAAATCGTGGCAGAACACGCTCCAGAAGCGCGTCACGGTTCGAATCGGCTTGATGCTTGCGGCTATTTATGGCCATCTGCTAAAAGGTTTTAGGCTGGTGGTGCGTCCTGAGCCAAAATGGAGGCGCGCTCCCGATATAGGCGATAAAATCGCGCATCGGGACCAGTAGGTGGCGGTCAGGGGCAAGGGGAACAATATGGATCGCGTAAGCCGGCTTTCGGTCAAGCTGTTTGCCGACGGCGCAGACTTCGACAACATCGTCAAGCTCGCCGCCAATCCAATGATCAAGGGCTTTACCACCAACCCGACGCTGGCGCGCAATGCCGGGGTGACCGATTACGAGGAATTCGGGCGCAGGGTCTTGTCCGCTGTTCCCGATCGTCCGGTTTCGCTCGAGGTCTTTGCCGACGACTTTCCCGAGATGTTGCGCCAGGCCCGCGCGATCGCGACCTGGGGCAAGAACGTCAACGTCAAGATTCCTGTCACCAACACCAAAAGAGAATTCGCCGGCGATGTCATTCGCCAGCTCTCGGCGGAAGGTGTTGTCGTCAATGTCACCGCCATCATGACGGTCGCTCAGGTCGAGCGCGTCGCCGAGTGTCTTTCGCCCGACACGCCTGCTATCGTTTCGGTGTTTGCGGGCCGGGTTGCCGATACCGGAACGGATCCCGTTCCCCTGATGACCAAGGCGCTCAGCGCGCTCCAACGGCGGCC
>DASZZA010000298.1:0-3412 GCA_035545135.1 Lacipirellulaceae bacterium
GTGGCCGTTTACGAGGTGCGGCCCGGTATCATTCACACCGACCTGAGCGCAGCCGTGGCCGAAAAATACGACCGGTTGATCGCTGGCGGGCTAACGGCCGAAAATCGCTGGGGCGAACCGCAGGACGTCGGGCGAGCCGTAGCGATGCTCGCTCGCGGCGAGCTTTCCTACGCCACCGGGAACGTACTCCACATCGACGGCGGACTGACGCTGCGGCGGCTTTGAGTTTGTTACTTGGGGCCACGATTTGAAACCAATGCAATGGACAAAACTTTAGAACGAATCCGAGATTTGCGACTCGTTCCGATGGTCGTAATCGATAAGGCCGAGCATGCGTCGGCGTTTGGCGACGTGCTCACGGCCGGAGGGCTACCCGTCGTTGAAATCACGTTTCGCACGTCAGCGGCGGAGCCGACTATTCGCGCGCTGGCGAAGCGCCGCGACTTGCTGGTAGGCGCCGGCACGATCTTGACGACCGAGCAGGCCGATCGAGCCATTGATGCCGGCGCGGAATTTCTTGTTTCGCCGGGCACGAACCCAAAGCTCGTCGAGCATGTGTTTCGCCGCGGCCTGCCGATGGTGCCAGGTGTCGCCACGCCGAGCGAAATCGAATTAGCAACTTCGTTGGGTGCCGAAGTGCTCAAGTTCTTTCCCGCGGAAACGATGGGAGGCGTCGCTGCGCTCAAAGCGTTCGCGGGGCCGTATCCGGACGCACGTTTCATACCGACAGGCGGCATCACACCGGAGCAATTGCCGAATTACTTCCAATTGAGGTCCGTCGTAGCCTGCGGCGGATCGTGGATGGCGCCGCGCCATCTATTGGCTGCCGGTCGCTTCGACTCCATCGCAGCTCTGATCGAACAGGCGAAAAAGCTTTTGGCCGGGCCGCCCGATATTGGAACTTAGAGCACGGCCGCCGATCAATTGGTTTCCTGGTTCGATTCGGCAGGGTCCCTTTCACGATGTTCCACTTCCCGGCAACCCGTATCGCTGTGACCCTTTTTCAATGCCTTGCGTGCCTGGTCCGCCAGGTGCTCGTAGTCGTTTCGAATCCGCTCAATGTCCGAATCGTCTAGTTCTTCCAGGTCGATCAGCGCGTTGTGAGCACCCTCAATGGAGCGGATCAACTCGTCGAGCTTCGTTTGTATCGCGCCCGTATCGCGGTTCTGCGTGTTCTGGATCAAGAACACCATCAGAAACGTGACGATGGTCGTTCCCGTATTGATGACCAGTTGCCAGGTGTCGCTAAAGCCAAAGAGCGGCCCCGTTATGGCCCAGACGACGATGAGTGCCACAGCTGCCACGAAGGCCATTGGATGACCTGTAATTCGTGACGTCCACTTGGCGAAATCCTTGAACCAACGTTGAAAGAGTCTCATTCGAATTTACCTCGCGAACAGAAGCTTTCTGGAGCCCCCCGCGGCGCCTTCGGCAATTTCGACTCCGAATAAACTATTATTGCGGCAACTTGGGCGAAAAGAACGGTCGGAATCGAAAGGATTGAAAACATCGTCGCAATGCCGAGAATGACGCTATGGCCATCGATCCGATTTGCGGCATGACAGTGGACGAGCGGACAGCAATTTCGGCCGAGCGCGACGGCCAGACCTTCTACTTTTGCTGCGAAGGCTGCCGCCGCAAGTTCGTCGAGCGTGGAGCGCAAAGCCGAGACCCGGTAGTGCAAATTGAGCGTTCGCTCTCCGCCCCCCGCCCCCCGCTCCCCGTTTATACCTGTCCGATGCATCCCGAGGTCGAACAGGATCATCCGGGCGCGTGCCCCAAGTGCGGCATGGCGTTGGAACCCAAGACGATCTCTGCGGGCGCAGTCTATACCTGCCCGATGCATCCTGAAATCGAACAGGATCATCCGGGCACGTGCCCCAAGTGCGGCATGGCGCTCGAACCGAAGACCGCCACGGCCGAAGCCGAGGACGACAGCGAGCTCCGCGACATGACGCGGCGGTTTTGGGTCGCCGTCGTGCTCGCATTGCCGATCTTGCTTTCCGCGATGTTGCCAATGATCGGCGTTCCGCTTCATCGGTGGCTATCCGCCACGGCTTTGCACTGGTTTCAATTCTTGCTTGCGATTCCCGCAGTGCTTTGGGCCGGTTGGCCGCTCTTGGTGCGCGGTTGGAAGTCCATCGTGACCGGCTACCTAAATATGTTCACGCTGATCGCCTTGGGAGTGGGAGTCGCGTTTGTTTACAGTGCCGTCGCAACCCTATTCCCAGGCATCATCCCCAACGCGTTCAAAGAGCACGGCCAAGCCCCCGTATATTTCGAGTCGGCGGCCGTCATCGTCGCGCTCGTCTTACTGGGCCAGGTTTTAGAACTGCGCGCACGACGCCGGACGGGCGGCGCGATTCGTGAGCTCCTTTCGCTGGCGCCACCCACGGCGCGGCTCATCCGCGATGACGAAGAGAAGGTCGTGCCGTTGGCTCACGTCCATGTCGGCGATCGACTGAAAGTGCTCCCCGGCGAGCGCGTGCCGGTCGACGGCGAAATTGTCGCCGGTCACAGTTCCGTCGACGAATCGATGATTACCGGCGAGCCGGTGCCAGTCGTAAAGCAAGTCGGCGAGACCGTCATCGGCGGCACGCTGAACCAAACAGGTGCGTTCGAAATGCGTGCCGACCACGTCGGCGCCGACACGATGCTGGCTCAAATCGTTCAGCTCGTGGGCGAAGCGCAGCGAAGCCGCGCGCCGATCCAGCAACTGGCCGACAAGGTATCGGCCTGGTTCGTTCCCGCCGTCGTCGTGTCGGCCCTTGTCACATTCGTTGCCTGGTTAATCTGGTCGCCCGTGGAACCGCGGATGGCATACGCCCTCATGAACGCCGTCGCGGTGCTCATCATTGCTTGCCCGTGCGCGCTGGGGTTGGCGACACCGATGTCGATCATGGTCGGCATTGGACGCGGGGCAAAGGAGGGCGTCCTCGTCAAAAACGCCGACACACTCGAAACGATGGAAAAAGTCGACACCTTGCTCGTCGACAAGACGGGCACACTGACCGAGGGCCGGCCGCGATTGACCGAGTGCGTGCCGAGCAATTCGTTTACCGAAAACGATCTGTTGCGTCTGGCCGCCTCCGTCGAGCGAAACAGCGAACATCCGGTCGGTCGAGCAATCGTTGATGCAGCCTCCGAGCGCGGAATCGAACTGGCCACTGTCCAAGATTTCGAATCGACGACCGGCGGTGGTGTGCGGGGAATGGTCGACGACAAAAATGTGTTCGTCGGCACCTCCGACTTCCTGAACGAGTACGGCGTCGATACGAGTAGTAAACAATCGTCTATTCAGTTGGAACAACTTCAGCAGCGCGGCCGCACAGTGATGCTCGTCGCGAGCGATGGCAAGCTGGCCGGATTGTTGGCGGTCGCCGATCCCGTAAAGTCTTCCGCGAAGTCGGCC
>DASZZA010000299.1:0-6513 GCA_035545135.1 Lacipirellulaceae bacterium
TGGAACCTGTGAGTAGGTGAGCAGGTGAGCAGGTTGGGCGCGGTTTTCGGTTTTTTCAAAAGTGTCTATGGTTAGAACTGCAAAAATCGACAAGCTTGCGTTTGTGGGCGACTACCTGCCGCGCAAATGTGGTATTGCCACGTTTACGTTCGACCTGTGTAACGCGGTGGCCAGCCAATACGAGCCGGTGGAGTGCGTTGTTGTACCGGTGGATGACCTGGAAGGCGGTTACGACTATCCGACGGAAGTACGATTCGAAATTCAGGAGCAAGAACTGGCTTCTTATCGCCGGGCGGCCGACTTCTTGAACTTCGCGAATGTCGACGTGGTCAGCCTGCAGCACGAGTATGGAATCTACGGCGGCTCGGCGGGGGGCCATGTGTTGGCGCTAATGCGCGACCTGCGTGTGCCGGTCGTCAGCACGCTGCATACGGTTCTCGAAACGCCGAACGAAGATCAGCGGCGGGTGCTGCAAAAGCTGTGCGAGTTATCGAGCCGGGTGGTGGTGATGTCGGAGCGTAGCCGCCGGTTTCTCATTGAAATCTACAGCGTGCCCCAGGACAAAATCGACTTGATTCCGCACGGCATTCCGGACATGCCGTTTGTCGACCCGAACTTCTACAAGGATCAGTTCGATGTCGAGGGGAAGTTTGTTGCATTGACGTTCGGTTTGATTTCGCCGAACAAGGGAATTGAACACGTGCTGCGCGCGATGCCGAAGATCATCCAGCAGTCGCCGGACTTTGTTTACATTATTCTAGGCGCTACGCATCCGAATCTCGTGCGCGACCAGGGGGAAACGTACCGCCTGAGCCTGGAGAGGCTCGCGCAAAGCTTGGATATTAAGAAGCACGTTATCTTTTACAATCGGTTCGTCGAGCAGCGTGAGCTGACCGAGTTTATCGGCGCGGCCGACATCTATATTACGCCCTATTTGAATCCGATGCAGTCGGTGTCGGGGACGCTGGCGTACTCGTTTGGTTGCGGCAAAGCTGTGATCTCGACGCCGTACTGGCATGCCGAGGAGCTGCTGATGGAGGGCCGGGGGATTTTGGTTCCATTCGGCGATTCGGGCGCGATTGCGCGTGCTGTCATCGAACTATGGCAAGACGAGCCGCGCAGGCATGCAATGCGCAAGCGTGCGTACTTGATGGGACGGGAGATGATCTGGAGCCATGTTGCGCACCAATACATGGAATCGTTTCAGCGAGCGCGAAGCAGCTGTCCGCCGATTCTGGCTAAATCTCGCGCCGTTCGCACGCTCGCCGAAGAGCAACCGCAGCTTCCAGCGCTGCGATTAGATCACCTGTGGCAAATGACGGATACAACGGGCGTCATCCAGCACGCTACGTACTCCATTCCAAACTTCCATGAAGGATATTGCCTCGACGACAATGCCCGAGCATTGGTGCTGACGGTGCTGCTGGAGGAGCTTGGGCATGATTCGTTCGAAATCCGTCGAGCGGCAACGACCTACGCGGCATTTTTGAATTACGCGTTCGATTGCGAAGCGAGCCATTTCCACAATTTCCTGAGTTTCGATCGGCATTGGCTCGATATCGCGGGGTCGGACGATTCGGTGGGGCGTGCTGCGTGGGCGGTCGGCGCTTGCATCGGGCGAACAAAGCGGCGGGCATTTCATTCGTGGGCAGCACAACTGTTGGAGCCGGCCGTTAGCGCCGTGGCCGAAATGACCTCGCCGCGGGCGTGGGCGTTCGCGCTGATCGGAATTCACGAGTACCTGCGGCGAATGAGCGGCGATCGATTGATGAATCAGCACCGGGACATGTTCACCACGCGGCTCATGGAATTGTTCGAACAGAACGCCAGCGATAATTGGCCTTGGTTTGAGCCGAAAGTAACGTATGACAACGCCAAATTGCCGCACGCGCTCATTCTCAGTGGCCGGTGGACGAGCAACTCGCAGGCGATGGAGATTGGACTTCGGACGCTGCGATGGCTGGCCGACGTGCAGCGTGCGCCGGCGGGCCACTTTCGGCCCATCGGATCCGACGGGTTCTATGCTCGCGGCCAGCAGGCGGCTCAGTACGACCAGCAGCCGCTGGAAGCCCAGTCGATGGTTTCCGCTGCTATCGAAGCGTATCGCGCGACGAACGATTCGTATTGGCTCGACCAGGCCCGGCTAGCATTTGAATGGTATACGGGCCGTAACGACTTAGGACTGCCGGTGTGCGACGCCAGCTCGGGCGCCTGCTGCGATGGCCTTCACGCGGACCGGGTAAACCAAAACCAGGGCGCAGAATCGACCTTGGCGTATCTGTTGGCACTTGCTGAAATGCAGCTTCTGGAAAACTCGCTGACGGCATTCCGCAAAGCGATACCGACGGCCGTTACGGTGGGATGATTGCGGGGCGCGATGCGAGGGTGGCCTGCAGGAAGGACTTTCGCTGCCGACGGCGCGGCCCGCTTGCGGGGTCGAAGTGCGCGGCCGCGGATAATAGAATGGAATCGTATGCTGACTTCATCTCCGCGAACGGACACAACACGCAACGGACAAGTGACCTATGCTTCCTACATGGAGCCTGCGATAGAACTTAAGCGGACCGACGTTGTCATCAAGCCCAACAATGCGCGGGTGCTGGTGCGGCCGTTCGAATTTACCGATTCGCAGCGAGCGTTCCGGATTGTGGCGCGGATTATGTCGCTGCCGGAGGCCGAAGTTGACCGCTTGATTGGCGAGCTTTTCACCGAGTTACACGGTCGGCATCAAAAGGCGCGCCAATTCATACTTCATCGTTTTGAGTACGCGCGTCAATTTCTTCTGACGGACGCGCCGGTAAGCGAAAACCGGCAGTTGCTCATCGGGGCATACTTTACGCAGGAGTACTCGCTGGAGTCGGCGGCGCTATTCAATCCGTCCATGATTTGGCATCCCGACCAGTCGAACCTGGAGGCCGGCGCAAAGCGATTCATCCTCAGCCTGCGGGCAACCGGCGAAGGTCACGTTTCGTCGATAACGTTCCGTTCAGGCGTTATCGATCGCGATTGCAAGATTGTGCTCGATCGGACGCCGCGATTTGTCACGACGCCGGATATGGAAACCAATACGCTGTATGAAAAGGGACTATTTCAGCGGAAGTTGGTCGAACTTGGTTTTGCGAACGGCTTCGTCGAGCAGGTGATGGCGATTGTCGATGATTCATTCACGTTCGATCAATTGCGGTCGGCGGTGAGCACGGTGCGGCGACAGAACCGGATGCGCTCGAACGAATTCGACACCGTGGCCAATGCGATGATCGCATTGGCGAAATCTAACTATGAGTTCAGCTTCTCTCCAGAGCAAAGCTTGTCGGAACGGGCCATCTTTCCTTATTCTCCATCGCAGGTGAACGGGATCGAGGACGCCCGATTCGTTCAATTCCAGGACGATGACGGCTCCGTTCGCTACTACGCGACGCACACGGCGTTCGACGGGCGTGTGACGCTTCCGGAGCTGCTCGAGACGGACGATTTCTTGCGATTCCGGATCAGCACGCTCAACGGCCCCGAGGTGCGGAATAAGGGCATGGCTCTTTTTCCGCGGAAGATCGACGGCTATTACGCAATGCTTTCGCGGCAGGACGGCGAAAACATTTATTTGATGTATTCGGACATGCTCCACTTCTGGTACACCAAGCAATTGATCGCCAAGCCCACCTACCCGTGGGAGTACGTGCAGCTCGGTAATTGCGGTTCGCCGATTGAGACGGAGGCCGGCTGGCTGGTGCTGACGCACGGCGTGGGGCCGATGCGCAAATACTCAATGGGCGCTTTCTTGCTCGATCTGAAAGATCCGACGCGCGTTGTCGGTCGGTTGGATCAGCCGCTCCTGGCGCCGAACGAAAACGAGCGCGAGGGTTACGTGCCGAACGTGGTATACAGTTGCGGCGGGCTAATTCACAGCGGGCAACTCATCATTCCCTACGCGATGAGCGATTATGCTAGCACGTTTGCCACGGTGCCGTTGAAGCAGCTTCTGGAGCGAATGGCGGCGAACTGAACAGTGCGCCGGGCCCGCCAACGGCGTAACGGCTGGTGTTATTTCTTGGTCAGCTCGATGCGCATCATTTTGTAGTGTTTGCCGGTCTTGGGATCATCGCCGAACATTTCCAGCGTTTTTGAGTCCGGGCCGGTTGTCTTATCGACTTCGGTCATCACGGCCGGTTTTTTGTTGATCGGGCAGTTGAAGGTCATGGTCCAGGTAAGCGTTTTTTGATCGGGTGAGAGTTCCCCTTCGCCGTGCATGATGCCGGTGCTGTGGTTGTCGATCCAGGCTGCGACGAACTTCTTGGAAACGTTGTCGTAGCCATAGACGCCACCACCATGATAGGGACCCATGCCGGGCATGTCGCCTTTCATCTCGATTTTGACGTAGTGACCATCCAAGATGGGCGTGACGGTCGAGGTGCACTCGCTCGTGATGGGTTCTCCGCCGGGACCCATCCACATGGTCGATTTGCCTTCCCACTCGCCGGCGTCTTTGGTGAGTAGTTGCTGCATTTTGCCGGGGGTGCCCGCGAGCATGCAGGCTTTCATGTCGTCGGCGGTCCAGCCGGGCGGGAGCTTCATTTCGGGTTGCGTTGCGGACTTTGAATCATCGGATTTATCAGCAACAGCTCTCGACGAGACAATCGCCGCAATGGTGAGGGAGAACACCAACACAGAAACCAACAATTTCTTGCTGTTCATACTGACCTCCGGGTGATTGCGATTGCATTCGGTCAAAACAATTGAAGCTAAGTTCGATTCAAAAGCATTCGGATCGAGGCACCGTCACCCTAAACCTCTCTCAGAGGGAGAGCGGATATGATCACGTTTAGTCTATTCCAGGACGATGACGGGTCTACCGGTGCGGGACGACTTCGGCAGGAAAAGCCGACCGATCGAGAACCGGCCGGGGCCGCAGATGAGAACGGGAAGCAAGAGGCCGATAAGCGCGAAACAGAATTCGAAGCCTGCTTGCTTCATTGTGCTGTCTGGACCTGTGCTGAGGAAGAATCCGTTGCGGCCATGTACCATGGCGATGGCGCCTAGCATGATCAGAATCTGCGATGCGGCCGAAAATCGTGAGAGAAAGCCAAACGCAATGCCCACGCCTCCGAAAAACTCGCCGATCGAGACGAGATAGCCGAGCGGGCCGCCACCGAACATCTGCACGACGGCGTTAAGGCCCGGGCCGCCGAACATACCAAACATTTTCTGTGCCCCATGGGCCATGAAGATAACGCCGACGACGATGCGGATGAGGAGCAGTGAGACGTCGACAGCCGTTCGATCTGAAGCACGAGTGGGGTTGTTGTTCATATTGGTTCCCTTTCCGTGTGGGCTTGCCGGTGTTCGATGCAGGTGATCGTAACCGCGACGCCATTATGGCACTAAGCGACGCCGACAGGGAAGAGTTTGTTGATTTACAACTTGCTGGCGGATAGGTCGCATTAGTACTGCGATACTCGAAATGCAGTCGATTGCCTCTGCTGGGGCCGGGACCTAAGCTACGTTACGCCTAACGATGACGGCAATCGGGCTGCCGCCACGCCGCGTCCGTGGTAAAATCGAGGTTCTGCGGTCGTTGCGAAAATGCGGTTGGCGTGCGAACGATAGAGCAAGGCGTCGGGGGTAGAACATGTCTGGGAGCGAGAATCACAGCTTACCGCCGTCGGCGATACGCTCCTTCAATGGTGTGTGCCATGCGGTGAGTGTGACCGCGGCGTTATACGGGATCATCGGCGGAACGATCACGCTGTTTGGATGGGCCCTTGACGTGAAGCGGATGACCGATTGGCGGAACGATAATATTTCGATGTTCCCCAATACGGCGGCCTGCGTCGTCATGGGAGGGGTGGTGCTCCTATGCCTCATTGTTCCGCACCGCAGGCCGCTTCGGGCCGGTGTCGCACGTCTGTTGGCGACGGCGATTGCGATTGTGGGACTGTTAACGCTGGTGGAGCACTTGGTTAATATCGATTTCCTTATCGATAGGGTCCTGTTCAATCGGTCATGGGGTCAGCACGCGGCGACATCGCCGATGCGGATGGGCCCGCCAGCCTCGACGTCGTTTTTGGTATTAGGACTTGGGCTGCTGCTGGCGACATACGGCGAGCACGCGCGGCGTTGGGCGAATTATCTGGCCTTGGTCGTGCTGGCAATTGCGTCGTTGTCGCTGATCGGCTTTTGGTTCGGCGCCAACGAATTGTTTGGCGTGGCGCTATATACCGGCATATCGTGGCAGACGAGCACAATTCTTGCCGCGCTCGCGATTGGCACCATGGCGGCGACGCCACAGCATGGAATTGTTGCCGCATTGGGTCGCAATGACGCGGGTGGCACTGTTTTGCGTCGGCTCATTGTGCCAATTATCGGCATTCCAGTTTTACTTGGCTGGCTTCGCATAGAGGCGCAGCAAGATGGATTGTTTGATCTTGCGTTTGGAACAGCCGTACGAACATTGGCAGAGATTTTGCTTTTCCTGTGGCTGCTGTTGTGGACGGCAAACGGGATCAGTGAACATGCACG
>DASZZA010000300.1:0-2160 GCA_035545135.1 Lacipirellulaceae bacterium
GCGCATGTTGAGCGCGCCCCAGCCGGCATACCGGTTCATCTTGTACAGATACTGATCCGAGTCCCACGTCGTGTAATGCAACAGCGGATGTTTCAACTTGGCCAGGCGACTCGACGGCAGGTCAACCTCGGCATGCACCCAGCGGGCCTCGTAGCGACAATCGCGGCGGAAAAGCCGAATCACGGCATCGCTGTTCCAACCGCAATGCTTGATGCGATATCCCAGGTAATGATTCGCCCGATCGATCCAAAATCCATCCTTATCCTCTGGCGGCGACTCGAGCACGCTGCGAATTTCCTCCGCCAGCTCCGGCGTCACTCGTTCGTCCGCATCCACTACAAGCACCCACTCGTGCCCGGCCTGTGGAATTGCCCAGTTTTTGAAGTTGGCCGAGTTGATGTATTCACGCTCAATGATTCGGCAACCGCCGATTGCGCGCACCACCTCAAGCGTGCCGTCGGTCGAACCCGAATCGGCAATCAGGATTTCGTCCGCAATTGCTTGCACCGATTCAATGCAAGCACGAATGTTCCGTCGCTCATCCTTGCATGGAATGAGCACGGTGAGTTCTGCTGTCACGATTGTTCCCGCGTAGCCGGAGAAGAATTGGTAGATGAGCGCGCACGCAATATGGCGCAGCTAAACCTGTATCGGCATGTTGTGCCCGAAACTTTAACAAAATTTCGTCTCCGATCCTCAAAAATTCCAAATGATTCCCGATGCGTGCACACACATCGCGCCGCGGCCGCCCCTGCCGCAGGACCCGTTGGTCCAAGCGGCCGGCTTGCCAGCCGATCATCATGGCCCCTACTTTCCTCTACCGTCCGAAGTGGTTCCGCTGTCACTCCCCGTCCAATCGATTCGCCTGCTGCCGGTGAACTTGCATATCGATGTCGTACGCCACATCGCGCACCGAGCCGTCGCAGAACGCCATGTTGAGCGATCCGGGATGGGCGCTGCCAAACGCGAAGCAGCCGGCAAGCGATAGCTGGGGCGAATCCTGCTGCGGCTGATACGCGCCCTGCGGCCAGGGCGAATCGGGATTCCATGCTACGCGGTGGTTGTCCCATTCGTATCCGCACCAGGCCGATTGGTTGTCGCCCATCATCGCTGGATTGTCGGTGATGTTTACATCCTCGTAAAGCTGTGTCGAGAGCAGCTTCTCGCCGCAAAGGTACGTTTTGCTCAGCCCGTCGACCACCTGCGACGCGCGCACTTCGCTACGGTAGTACGAGATGCCGTTTTGGAAAAACGGCTTCTGACGATCCGTCGTCACCGTCCACTCTTGTGGCTTGGTCTTAAGTGCGTCGTAATTCTCCGGCACCCACATCGTCGGCGCGTCGTTGAATTGCTCGGCAGCGCTATACAGCGAGTCGCCGCTGTTGGCCGCGTAATCACTCTTTGTCACGGCCGGCAACAAGAGCATGCCCTGCCCCACGGCCAGCGACCAATGCCCGTTGCCCGACCGCTTGAACGGATACGGCTGCGCCACGCGGCGGCTCGGACAATAAAAAATCACCGGCGCACTTTCGTAGAGCGACTGCAGCCCCTGGCCGATTGGAAAATCTTCCAGCCGTTCCCCACTGGCCGCGCGCAGCGTCGATTCCTCCATGTAATCCAGCACGCTAAAGAGCCATCCGCCCGGCTGCTCCCGGCCATATCCCCGATGCGGATCGGCCAGATACGCGCCCGACCAGCCACCCGATGGAAAATAGTTGTGCGCCGCCAGGTGCGATTGCACGGCGATCGCTAGCTGCTTCAAATGATTCTGGCACTGCGCCTTCCGCGCCCGCTCCCGCGCCGCCTGAATCGCGGGCAACATGAGCTGCGCCAAGAGGCTGATGATCGCCAGCACGATCAAGAGCTCAATGAGAGTCATCGCCGTGCGGCGTTGTGGCATTCGGTGGAACATGATGTCGGATAGGTGTCGGGTGTCAGAATTCTTACTCCACTCCTCCTCTTCTCCCCTCGGGGACGGGCTCATTTTTGCGCAGTCTTCGGAGCAAAAATGTGCCTGTCCCCCTCCTTGCCCGCCGGGGACTGTCCCCCTCCTGCCGCCTTCGGCGGTATATGCAACACCTGCCCCGCCACGAGCATTCGCGGGTCCTCCTTCACCCGGGACGACAACGTGCTCCGATTCGCCTCGTAAATTCGCATCCA
>DASZZA010000301.1:0-5077 GCA_035545135.1 Lacipirellulaceae bacterium
ACAGAAAAGCAATCGTCGACGAAACGGCGTATGCCTGCCAATCGCGACTCCAAATCGTTCGAGCAGAGGAGGTCCAGCACTTCTTTGGTCTCGAGCTCGAAATAGGTCGCGTTGAGGGACGTTACGGCCCCCACGAGTACAATGCCGCCCACCCCCGGCTGCTGAAGGTGCTCAGATAGTGGCTGAGAACGACGCCGCCCAACGACCAGCCCACGAGAATCGGGCACTTGATTCCACTAGCATTTACGACAGCCCTCAAGTCCGAGGCCCATCTGGGGCCTTCCGAGTAAAACTGCGACTCTTTGGGCTTCGAAGAGCCACCATGGCCCCTTAGGTCGTAGGTGGCTATCCGATAGTGGCGACTTAGCGCGAAAACCTGATTTACCCAAGATAGGTGACACTGGCCTAAGCCGTGAATGAAGATGAAGCCTCTCGCATCAGCCTGTCCATAAAGCTGTACCGAAATATCAAGGCCATCTTCGCTCCGAATGCCCGAGATCCTCGTCGGTGTCACTTGAGGGTTCACCGCCGCGAACTCCTGAGCTGCGGCCAATCGCGAATATTCTCCAGCGAGAACGGCGGCGCCCAAGCCGGAGAGAACTTGCCTTCGCGCAAATTCCATCATGTCCACCCTGTAAGGAGACTACTCAGATGGGCACATGGGGCAAAATGGAATTTCCTGATCGCTCCGATCACCAAATCAAATTGAGATATCGCAATTCGATTTTGGTGCTGCTGCGAGTAGCAGTGATGCAATATGCAATCCTGCAGCTCGACATTTTGGAGAATCGGCTCCGGCGCAAACTTGCTGTGACCGGAACAGTCAAGGGCTTCGCAACCTGCATTCGCTCGCACCCAGACTTTAGCCGCCAGCCGCAGACTGGGATTCTGAATTCCTTCCGAAGCTGCCGTGACGTCCGACTCCTTGGGCGAACCTCGCTGCTCCCCCTGCCCCCTCAGCCTCGAAAATTCCTGTGCAGTTGTACCATTCCTTACGCAACGCCTCGACTTCGGGCAGGCCGTACTGGAGATGCAATGAGCGTCGGTCGGCTCTGAGGGCCAACTGCGGAAAGCTCGCGATATCTTGGGCCATTCGCTCGGCCTCCTCGCGAGCTTGGCCTTGTGCGACGACCTTATTGCAGAATCCGATCTGCATGCATTCCGCAGCATCAACCTTTCGGCCGGTCATGATCAACTCCAATGCTCGGCCTTCGCCAATCAAGCGGGGCAACCGCACGGTGCCCCCATCGGTCAGCGGAATTCCCCAGCGGCGGTTATAGACCCCAATGTACGATCCTTCGGCCATAACCCGGCAGTCGGCCCATAGAGCAAGTTCCAATCCACCTGCCACGGCGGGCCCCTCGATAGCCGCTATCACGGGCTTTGACAGCATGAGGCGGGTCGGTCCCATTGGACCGCGAGGAAGAGGCGATCCATCCTGCGGAAATTCTAGAGAACGATGGGTCGACGCATTTTCGCGGGTGGCAATTCCTGTTGCAGCCAGACTCTTGAGGTCCGCGCCGGCGCAAAACGCACCGCCTTCACCACACAGCACCGCCACATCGAACGCTTCATTGTGGTCGAAATTCAGAAAGGCTTCTTGAAGCGCGTCAGCATGCTCTGCGTCCACAGCGTTCCGAACGTCAGGGCGACAAATGATGACGGTAAGGACGCGCCCACTCTGTTGGAGCTTGATAGACATTCGGGCTCCTCCGACTAGTTTTTGTTGGGGTACACCGCACATCGCGATCTCGCTGTGGCGGAAAACGGTGTCTCACAGGTTCGAAAATCGAAAAGTGAGTTTTTTTCATCTGCCACTGAGTCTGTTTTGGCGTTCAATTTCCGGCAGCCAATCGGCATCTCAGTTTTTTTGATAACTGGCGGGCGTGCTCACCCAGTGCTCGTTCGGCGTAAGCACGTGAGCGGGCGCTGATCAGTTTCGGGAAGCTTCGCTAGTCGGTCACGCAAGGTGCAAAGAGGTCGACGTCTGTTACGCACGCGAAAACATGATCTTAAACATGAAAAAATTTCATTTGATGGGGCGTAGCGGCCTCTTATCCTGCTGAGACTCTCGGAGTCCCATGATGGATCATTCCACATTTCCTCTCGCTATAGAAGCGGCCACCGCTCCCGAAAGAACGAAGAAGTCGAATTATCCGGAGCCCTTTGCATCCCGAGTGAGCGGAAGATCTAAGCGACCGTTGGGCGACTTATTCGGAATCCGGAATTTCGGCGTGAACCTTACACGCCTGAAGCCTGGGAGCATCACCGCGCTCCACCATCGGCACTCGAAACAGGACGAATTCGTCTTCATTATAGAAGGATATCCGACTCTTTACACCGACCGCGGCGTTCTCGTGCTTCGCCCTGGAATGTGCGCTGGCTTCGCGGCCTCGGGTATCGCTCATCATCTGGCGAACGAGGGTGACGAAGACGCCGTCATACTGGAAATTGGTGATCGAACGCCAGGGGACCAAGCAGAGTATCCGAATGACGACATTCAGGCGATCTCAACAGGCCCTGCAAGCTGGCGCTTCACGCGTAAGGACGGATCTGAGTTCTGACGTTCTTGGAGACATGATTATCCGGCCGTACGAAGCGCGTGATTGCCAGTCCGTGAGGGAAATTTTTCTGAAGGCAAATCGTGACTTGGCGCCACCTGATTTGGCTGATCGTTTCACGTCATACGTGGCGGCTGCATTGTCGGAAGAGATCGACAAGATCTCAGAATACTATCGACCCGGCGCTCGCCGAGGATTTTGGGTCGCGCAGGATCAGACCGACGTCATCGGCTTTTTTGGAATCGAGCCCGCCGGCGCGCGCGCGTGCGAAATTCGCCGGATGTATGTGGCGCCCGAACGACGCCGGTTAGGGGTGGGAAGAAGGCTCCTGGCAGAGGCCGAACGCCAATGCCTGGCGCACGGCGCCGAAAAGGCGATGCTAAGCACGTCCGAAATCCAGTCTGCCGCGATCGCGATGTATCGTTCGGCCGGATATCGCGTGATACGCGAGCTGAAAGCGGACGAAATGAGCAGCCGAACGGTCGGGGGCGGGATCCGGCGCTTCATATTCGAGAAAACGCTGAAACCTTCAGGAGAAGGCGGGACCAATGATAAGCTGTAACCTTCAAATCTACACCGTTGGCGCCGATGACGATGGCAAGGCTTACTGGGCACCTCGGCCTTCTTCGGTTGCGGGCGACCGTGAAGTGCTGAGGATGTGAGACTCGCGCCAAATATCGAACCGAAGGCTTGTTGGACGGACAGTGACGTGAAGAAGCGCTCAAAACGACGAAGCCACGGGACGCTCTTCGGATTCCGAGCGAATTCCGGGACCGGCTCGTCAGGGTGACGGAGAAGGATCAGTGATCGTTGCCACCCTATACAGAAAGGGTTCTGAGCGGACACGCCGAGTCTGAAACCAAGTCCCGCTGACGCGGGACGCTGATTGACTCGCGCGATCAAAGCAGTCCGCTTCCCATTCAGGAGCTCAGCGGCTTCCGGCACTTATGCCGGGAATATCCGACTAATAACTACCAGAGAGTCGGAAAAGTCACGCCTTTGATAAGAGCAGAAGATTTCCGCACATCTTCCAGATTTCGCCTGCCACAAACGGATCCAGACGCTTCTTGCGGATGAAAAGTTTTCATTCAAACCTGATCAAATTTCGATTGGAAGACGAGTCAGAGGCCAATAGCTTTTCGCCGCATCTGTGTGCCAAATTCCGACGGTGCGCGACGGCAATGATGAGAGCTATCCGTCTTTTCTGTTATCTGCCTTTGGCAATCCTCTGCGTTTCACAGGCCGCTAGCGGGCAGACGTGTAGACCAACACTTCGTTTAGTCGATGTGCAAGCTTCGGAAATAACTCGGCTAGCTGTACGGGGGCCGTGGAACGTGACAGTAGCCGTGGATGCGTCTCGCTGCGTGAGTGGGTCGACTGGACACTTCGATCTAATGTTTGCACCTTTTGCCGCCGCGGTGCCCTTGCCCGAAGCACAGGTTCGGCAGACCTTCACGTGGCAAGCCCCCAGTGAAGCGCGCCGGCGCATGCTGCGCGGACTTTTGATCGACAGCGACGAGGTTTCCATGCACTTCAGCTTTCGGATGCACGAAACGGTGGGTCGCTACTGGATCGAGAATATAAGCGCTTGTCCATGCCGCTGATGCTGACGCGCAATCACTGCGCGTTCGCTGTACATATGCAAGTGCAAAGCATCGATTTGCTCGATCACGATTTTAGAACAAGACGCCGCCGTTGAGTAGCGGCGCACGGCTTGGCGCGTGATTGGAGGTCGGTGCCTACCAGATGTGGATGAACGTGAGATCGTCTCCACGGTGTCGTTATCCGGTCTCTGTACCCTCCGAGCTCGGCGACGGGCACCTTCTCTAGTGCTTCCAAGAAGAGAGAAGCATCATGCCGGCTTGAGGATTTTGCCGGTGTGGCCTGCACCAGGAGTGGAGATCAGCAAAACCATGCCCGTCGCGCCAAGACAGAGCGCACCCGACATGAGAAACGTCTGCACGTAGCTTCCGAGATCGAAGCGCAGAATGCCGGCACCGAGTGCCGCCGCCGCGCCGCCGAGTTGGTGGACGGCCATAAGCCACCCGATCATGATGCCCGCTTGCGCCGTCCCGAAGCGATCCGCGGTGATACGGATGGTTGGCGGTATGGTCGCGGTCCAATCCAGTCCGTAGAAGACGGATACGATGGACAGCCCGTAAAAGCTGTCGAAAGCGAAAGGCAAGTATAGAAGTGAGAGAGCTCGAAGTGCGTAGTAAGTCCCTAGTAGATAGCGGGAGTCGATTCTGTCGGTCAGCCATCCGGAAGCCGTCGCACCTACGAAGTTGAAAACAGCCATTGTCGCCAAAAGATTTGCCCCTTGCATTTGGCCGAGGCCACGGTCGACGCAGACCGCGATCAGGTGCGTTCCGACGAGACCGTTCGTGGAGGCACCACAGATGAACAGACTACCCGCGATGAGCCAGAAGTCGGCCCTCCCGATGGCGCCGAGCAGCACCGGAAAAGCGGATTCGTGGGCAGTGGCGGGCTTTGCCTCATCCTCAACCGTGCCTTCC
>DASZZA010000302.1:0-3633 GCA_035545135.1 Lacipirellulaceae bacterium
ATCGACATCTGGGCCCGACTCTCGATCTGAAACACGCCGATCGTATCGGCACGGCAAATCATGTCGTACACGGCCGGGTCTTCCTTCGGAATCGTCGCCAGCGTTAGATCGCGCGGACTGAAAAGACTGAAAAAGGTGACAGGCACGTTTTTCCGGAACGGCCCGGAGGGTGCTTTGCACAAAAGGTGCCTGTCACCTTTTTCATGTTCGCGCACCAGATCGAAGCACTTGTGGATTGCCGTGAGCATGCCGAGGCACAAACAATCGACTTTCAAGATGCCCAGTTCATCCAGGTCGTCCTTATCCCACTCGATCACCGTGCGGTCGTCCATCGCGGCGTTTTCGATCGGCACTATCTCGCACAATGGTCCTTCGGTCATCACCATGCCGCCCACGTGCTGCGACAAATGCCGCGGAAAACCGATGATCTCGTTCACGCAATAAATGAGTCGACGCCCCAAATCGCTCGTCGGATCGATCCCAACGTCCCGGCAGCGCCCCACCAGTTTCGGCTCGTGCGTATAGCCCTCCACATGCTTCGCGAGCGCATCGACCCGATCGAGCGACAAGCCGAGCGCCTTGCCCACGTCGCGAATCGCCGACCGGCTGCAGTAGGTAATGACGGTCGCGGCCAGACCGGCCCGTTCGCGTCCGTATTTTTCATAGACATATTGGAGCACTTCCTCGCGCCGCTCGTGCTCGAAATCGACGTCGATATCCGGCGCCTCGTTCCGCTCGCGGCTGATAAACCGCTCGAACAACAGATCGCTCGTCGCCGGATCAACCGACGTCACGCCCAGGCAAAAGCACACCGCCGAGTTGGCCGCCGACCCGCGGCCTTGGCACAAAATATTCCGCGACCGCGCGAACCGCACCAAATCCCACACGGTGAGGAAATACGATTCGTAACGCAGCTCGCCGATGAGCGCCAGCTCGTATTCGAGTTGCTTGGCGATTTTTTCCGGCACGCCGCCCGGGTAGCGCTCAGCTGCGCCCTCCCAGGTGAGCTTCGTCAAATACTCCAGCGGCGTGTGACCTTCGGGCGCGAGCTCCGTCGGATATTCGTATCGCAACTCATGGAGCGAGAAAGTGCAGCGGTCGGCAATCTCGATCGTCCGCTGAAGCGCATCCGGCGCATCGGCAAACAATTCGCGAATTTCCTTCACCGGCCGCAGGTGCCGTTGGGCATTGGGAAACAAGAACGTCCCTTCCGCCGCTGAAACTGTTGTGCCGTGCCGGATTGCCGCGAGTACATCGTGCAACACCATCCTTCCCGGCACGTGATAATGCACATCCCCCGACGCGACCAGCGGAACGCCCGTCTTGCGCGAAAGTATTTGCAACTCCGCCAACTGTGCCCGATCGTTCGCCCCGCGCGTGAGCTCTGCCAACAAATAGCAGCGGTCGCGGAAAATTTCGCGGTACTTAAAAATCTCGACAGTCCCTGGCCCTGCCAGGGGTTCCTCGTCCGCAATTTGCAATTTGCGATTTGCGGTTTGCATTTTGCAATCGTCCGACGGGGGCGAGGACGCCGCGGCTCGCTCCAATTCGAAATCGTCTTCTTCTCGCTCCTCGATCCTCGCGCCTCGCGCCTCCGCCACTCCCGCGGTCAATCCTTCCGCAAACTCCGCCACATCGGCGAGCGTCAGCGCACAGTCCCCTTTCGGCGCGTTACGCCGGCCGCGCGTAATCAGCCGGCATAATCTGCCGTAGCTCGCCCGATTGGTCGCCCACAGTACGATCGGCGGCGCATCCGTCGGCGTAATCTCTGCCCCAATTACCAGCGGCAACCCGACTTCCTTCGCCGCGATGTGTGCGCGCACCACGCCCGCCAGGCTATTGCGATCCGTCACCGCCAGGGCACGGTATCCCAACTCGCCGGCACGCCGCACCAACTCATCCGGATGCGATGCACCCTCGAGAAATGAGAAGTTCGTTTTGCAGTGTAATTCGGCATATCGCATTTTTAAATTTTCACACCGATTATGCACCACGGAAGACATGAAGAGCACAGAGGGAAAACAAAACCAATTTGTCATTGCAAATTTATCATTGGCCATATCCGAAATGACCAGTTCTTTCTCTGTGCTCTGTGTGTCCTCCGTGGTAAGTCGCCTTTAAACGAATTCGCCGTGCGTGAACCACCGTCCGTCGGTGAGCCGCCGGAACATCCACAAGTGTGTGTCCGACTCCGTTGCGACCCGATAGTAATCGCGTCGCACACTCGGCCCGCGCCACCACAATGTTTCAATCCGCTCCGGTCCGACGCAGCCGAGAATCCGCTCTCGATGTTTGCCCATCCACGCAAACTGTGGCGGCCCGTCGGGCGCGACGCAGACAACCTCCACCGCCTTTGGCGCGGGGTAAAGCAATAACGGTCGCGGCGGAAGAGGGGGCCCCCTTCTCCCACTCTCCCGCTCTTTTCTTCCCACCGCCGGCCTCCACTCCACTGCCCGCTCTGGCACCGGGCTCTTCCGCAATTCGGCTCGCAGCACGCAGCTATCTCCCAACCGGCTGCTAAGTCGATTCACTAAAATCGAAAGTTGATGCGAATCCGTCGGCCAGCGTTCGCCAAACAATTCGCGTTGGCGCTCGCCGAGCCGGCCCACCACGACCGCGCGCAATTCCACACGATCGACTTCACCGGCAAGCTGCACGTTTTCCAGATGCAGCTCGATTAGCTCCAAAAGCTGCCGCGCGCTGGCCGACGGCTGCAACAACCCAATCCGCAGTATCTGGGGTGGCATTCCCTGGGGATTGCCGAAGGGCGTGGGATGCACACCTCCACCACGCCCTTCGCAAAGCCTCGGGGCGTGCCACCCTGCCAGGTGCAACCAGCACACCAGCACCACCGCCCCTTGACCCCGCGCCGCCAACTGCAGCGCCAATTGATCCGTGAGTTGTTTCAACACATGAACAAGCACCCCGCGATTGGTCGTCGGCTCCTCCAGTGAGTAACTTGCCACGAGCGGCGGCAATCCGCGCTGTGGTTCGATCAACTCCCGCCCGCGACCGGTCAACTGATCCAATCGCCTCAGTAGCTCCTCGCCGAACCGCGATGCCAACTCTTCCCGCGGCAACGTTAGAAGCTGATCGACCGTTTCGATGCCCAACTGGCTCAAGAGCGCGGCGGTCTCCTCAGCAATACGCAAAGCTTCAATGGGAAATGACGAATGACGAATGACGAATGACGAATTTCTAGTTCCCTCATTATTCCGCCCTCCCCCTTCCCCCTTCTCCCTTCTTCCTTCACAATGCGCCGCGGCCCACGCCGCTCCCACCGTCTCCGCTATTGCCAGCCGCACGCGATAGCCACGCCGCGTGAAAAATTTCTCCACCCGGCGGACGAGTTTTGCTTCACTGCCGTACAAGTGCTCCAGGTTCGAAATATCGAGTAGCAAACTTTCCGGCTCATCGGCTTCTTCCACTGCCACGCGCGGACTGAACCGCTCGCAAACCTCGGCTAATTTCGCCAGCGCTCGTCGATCTGCCGCCGGCTCGTAAGCCGCAACGCCCAAACCGCGCACCAGCGTCTGCGCCTCGGCCAATGGCATCGCTGGCCGCACACCTCGTTCTGCCGCCTTCCCGCAACACACCGTCACAATTGCGTGGCATGCCCTGAGGTCCCGCGAA
>DASZZA010000303.1:0-3245 GCA_035545135.1 Lacipirellulaceae bacterium
CAATAAATCGGGCACCTTGAAATTCGGCTGCGATGGATCCGCCATCAGCGAAAACGGGTCGTACGCCTTACCCAAAAATCCGCCTGCCTGTCCGTTCGGCATGTTGCCGCCGCCGCGGCCCATGGTTTGCGGCAGCACGACGAACGCAGGCAAATCGGTCTTACGCCCCAACAAATAGCTCACCACCGAACCAGCATGCGGCGTGTTCACGCCGCCGGAAAAAATACGACCCGTCTGCATCACCTGCCAGCCTGCGTCGTGGACGGCCGCGCCGCCATGATGGCACGAGCGCACCAGCGAAAACTTGTCGGCAACCTTCGCATGCAGCGGAAAGATTTCCGATATCTGCATCCCCGGCGCCTTGGTGGAAATCGGTTTGAATGGACCGCGGATTTCCGCCGGCGCGTCTGGCTTCATATCAAACGTATCGAGCTGGCTTGGCGCACCCAAGTTGAAAATCATGATGGCCGAGCGCTCATCCCGGCTAATCAACCGACCTGCCGCCTTGGCTGCAAAGAAATCGGCCAGCGTAAAGCCGATAGCCCCGAGTGTCCCAATCTTCAGGAAGTCGCGTCGAGTGGTGCCGTTGCAAGTGGTGGCGACGCCACGGCCAAGAATGTCGAGCATGATGCGCGCCTCCAAACCGACGATGATGCGCGAATGGGCGGCTAGCCAGACCTCTTAGCGCCTCGTCGAGCGTGCGGGTGGGGGGACTTTATTGTAACCACTTTACAATCAGTTTGCACCCCGCTCGTTCCAGGAACTCAGGCCATTCGGCATAGGTTAGCCGGGCGAGCTCGGACCGCAATGGTCGACGTCTCCGCTGATATCCGGGCAAGCGTCACACGAACGCCCTCGATATACATTACCGCCCATCGCAGTTCAACACACTCAGCGGCAGTAAGCCATTATCTGCGACACCATGGCAGCTTTCGCGGGTTTAATCCGGCGGCAAACGAGCGTACACTCGACCTACGATGGCGTTCCATCAATCATAAAAATTCTGACGAAAGGCAACCCAAATGTACCGATTTGTTGCCGCGCTAACGGCGATGATTCTCACCTATTCGGGAATCCCGGCCGCCTTTGCCGCCGCTCCGCGACCCAACATTATCCTGATACTCTCCGACGATGTCGGACTCGGCGATGTGCATTTTACAGGCGGTCCATTCAAAACGCCGAACATCGACAAACTCGCGTCCGGTGGCACCCAGTTCACCTACTGTTACTCCACGCCCCTCTGCGGACCGTCACGCTGCGAAACTCTTACCGGCCGCTATCCGTTCCATACCGGAATGATCAGCAACCAGGCCCACAAAGCGGTCGATCCGACGCGCGATGTAATGATTCCGACCGTTCTAAGAAAGGCCGGCTACGCGACGGCCAGCGTCGGTAAGTGGGGGCAAATTCAACTTGGTCCCGGCGAGTGGGGCTTCGACGAGTATATTGTCTTTCCCGGCAGCGGTCGCTATTGGCGCGCTCAAACGAAAACCTACACCGTCAACGGCGAGAAACACGATTTGCCCGAAGGAAAGTATTTGCCTGACCTCATGCACCAATTCGCTGCCGACTTCATCACCAGGCACAAAAATCGGCCATTTTTCCTCTACTACCCGATGTCCCACATTCACGGACCCATCGTGCGCACGCCCGATACCAAGGAAGGAGCCGATAAAGACCAGCTCTATATCGACAACGTCGAATACATGGACAAGCTTGTCGGCAAACTAATGAACGTGCTCGACCGGCTGCACCTGCGCGAAAAAACGGTCGTGCTGTTTACGGGCGACAACGGCACAGCAAGGTTCGGCGTCCAACTTGCCACCGTCGACGGCCGGCACATTAGCGGCAGAAAGGGAACAATGTTGGAGGGAGGCAGCCGCGTGCCATTAGCAGTGAATTGGCCGGGCCATACTCCCTCGGGCAAGGTCAACAACGACCTGATCGACTTCAGCGATTTCTTCGCCACATTCGCCGATCTCGCCGGCGCTCCGTTGCCAGATGCCGTCAAGCTCGATAGCCACAGTTTTGCACCACAAATCGAAGGCCAGAAAGGCTCGCCTCGCGATTGGGTCTGCGTCGAACTCTATCGTAATTCCTACGTACGCGATGCAAGGTTCAAGTTGACCAACGAGGGCGATTTGTTCGACCTGTCGAATGCGCCGTTCGAGGAAATACCCGTCGCCAAGGATACAACGGATCCGGCGGCCATCGCGGCGCGGAAGAAACTGCAGGCCATTCTCGACCAAAATCCGGTGCCGCCAGGAAGACGCGGAGCGAAGCCGAAGAAGCGTCGCAACAGGTCGCCAGATCGCCAGGGCGCAGGTCACGCGCAAAACGCCGATAAATCGGCCAGCGCGAACGCGCCACTCCCGGACTCTGCGTAAGGTTGGCCGCCCTTCGATGGGTTATTGCGGCTCTCTCCACTTATCCGCCAGCACCGTGGTGTTCACCTCGAACTTGTAGTCCCACTGGTCGAAGTAGAGGTTGTGACCATCGATCTCGACTTCGCCCCGCTGAAAGTCTGTCGGTTCGCTCCGGAAGCTGATCTTCGGCGGTTCCAACTGCCGGCCATAATCGAGATTCACAATCATGCGGTACGGGTCGATGTGACCGCAAAAGAAATCTCGCACCCGCGGATCGGAACTCTTCTGCACGCCGTACGAAGCGTCTGCCGGCAACCAGCCCCAAGGCTCGATGTAAATCTCCGACCAGTCGTGCATGTTAAAATCGCCCGGCTTTGTTTCCCAACCCGATTGCCAGCGCGCCGGAACACCCGCCGCGCGGCACAACGTGATGAAGGTAGTTCCCTGAACACCGCAGTCGCCCCGGCGCGCCGTGAGTCCTTCCACTGAAAGGCTCGGTATGATGCTGTATTCCTTTTCCGCACACCAGCGAATGTTCTTTGAAACCCAGTGAAACACCAGCAGCGCCTTTTTGAGCGGATTGGTTTCCTCGCCGACGATGTTGCGCGCCAGCGTTTTCACCTGCGGCGTGAATACAATGTGCGGTGGCCGTTCAGCCGTATAGTTTCGGAAAACCGCGCTGTTCACGTCGTACGGACGCACCTTGGCCGGGTCTAACTTCGGACAGTAAGCGCTGGTAACAAACTCCACATCAACTTCAAATCGCGGTGGTTCCTTCGGATCGGTAACGACCTGTTCAAAGTACACGCTCCGCTGCGGCGCATCGGTGCTTGCGATCTGGGCTCCTGACGGCTCGCTGCTGATCAGCTTTACATCCTT
>DASZZA010000304.1:0-5415 GCA_035545135.1 Lacipirellulaceae bacterium
CGGCCTTTTTTGCGAAGCGAATTGGCCGATTCCAACCGGCGGCTTCGGCGAACATGAGGTCGGCTCTGTTGGCCCAGCGTGGAAATTGCAAAAACTCTGGCGCCCAAACGGCTTTCTTGTCGTCTATTTCGAGAAGATAGCCAAACGTTGGATGAGACGTATGGACGACAGGGAGCGGCTTCGCACGGACTCTGCCCGTAGAATATGTATCTACGCCGGCTTCAACACCATGCCTTTTAGCTAGCTTCCGAATTTCTCGAATCAACTCACCCCGATCGTCACTAACAAGCCACGCATCGAGGGGCCCGCGCGGTTCGGCGCCGGGGCCGCCATCCAGCATGACCCGGCTGCCGGAAAACGCTACGAGCAGCCCGGCCGGCCGGTAGCGCGGCGAATTCATCGCTCCGATGCCTAGCAAGGTGAGACGCGCCTCGCATCGGCGTTTGAAGTGTTGAATTGCCATGGCTCATTTTGATGGAGCATTGCTAATTCTCTAAACGGACCAGTAGCGACCTGGTCATCATGCCTACCACAGCCAGAAGGGATATCCAGTGATAAACGTCGCCGGCTGGCGAGATTCTTCTTTGAGGCGCTGAACCTGGTTATCCAATAGATCTATTTCCCATTGCAATTGGGCCTCGTGCCTGGCGTTAACTAAGGTCTGCCCGCGCTGGAGTTGCAAGTTGGCGACCTGGGCGCGCAGGCGAAATCGTTCGATATCGAGCGGCTCAAAGGTTCCCGGCACGCGATCATTAACGGCCGCCGCCTTCTTCCACGTCGTTTCCGCTGTTCTTTGCTCGGCTGCGGCACGCTGCAGCCAGACTTGAAATTCGCTAGCGGATCGGCCGGCCGTGGCTTGCTCCAGTCGCGTCTTCGCTACTTGGACATCAAGCTGATATTCGGCGACGACGCTGCTGGGAACCAGACCTGCGACTCGTTTATTGCTTTGCTCGACGCGATTCAGGTTCGCCTCGGCCAATTGCATTTGTGCGCGGGCGTAGCGGACTTCAATCCTGTCGGAAGTTGAGTTGTTTGAAGCGGTCGGCGGGATTAATTGTGCCAACAAACAAGCGACGATTATCGATATGCCGGTGTACATGTAGTAACTCCCCAAAAAACAATGACCATTAAGCTGCGGTTACAACATCCGCATTGAGCCTGCAACCGAACAGGTCTCCTTAATTAGCCACAATTGTAGCAATCCGCGGTGGGGTGTTAAGTTTGTGGTCCAAGATGAAGTGGCGCGCGGCATGTCGGAAGTAGGAAGCCACGAACGCTCTATTGCAGCATGACCGCGTAGATTTGGGGGACACCGTGCATGTTGGACCGGAAAATAATCGACCGGCCATCGGGCGCAACGTGCGCGTTCGGCTCAAGCTTGTACTCGTGGTCATGGAGGTTGACCAGTTTTGCCGATTGCAGCTTGTTTGCTGCCGGCTTGAAGAGACAGGTCCATAATCCATCGTTGGCCTGGAAAGCGACCTTTGGGTGGTGTTCGCGCCATAATCTCCCAACACGTCGAGGCGATTCAACAAGACGTACGACGAGCCGCCGTGACTGATCACCCGGAATGAGTTCGCGAAACGTCGTAGCTATCAGATGTGTAGACGCCGCCTGGCTGTTGCGCCGCACAACGTAATTAGCGTCGAAGTAGTAGCGATCCTACCTTGCTCGGCCTCGTTCAATTTCATCCGCCAGTGCGTCGGCCCCATACAACTTTCGCAGCGTCTCCAAAATCGCGCTGGAATGGACGCACACGGCCCGCGCCTGCTTGTCGGTGTAGATAAAGTCGAGCACCAGCGATTGAATGTTGCCATCGAAGATAATCCCCACGTATTGACCGGCTTTGTTGACTACGGGGCTGCCGCTATTGCCGCCGATGATGTCGGCCGTGCAAACAAAGTTGAACGGCGTATCCAGATTCAACGGCTTGGGCGGATGTAGCCAGCTTTGCGGCAGGGCAAACGGCGGCTTGGCGCCATGTACGTCGGAATGCCTGAACGCGCCGCCGATGGTCGTCCACGGCGGAATGGCCTTGCCGTTCTGGGTGTAACCTTTCACCTGGCCAAATGCCAGGCGGAGCGTAAACGTGGCGTCGGGATACGTGCTGGTTCCTTCAATGGCAAATCGCGCGTTGGCGATGCTGGCGTACGCCTGCTTCATCGGCTCATCGACCCTCACCTCAAAAGCCTTTCGCACATGGCGCGAAGGCGGATCGATCAGCCGCGCCAACTGGATCATGGGGTCCTTCGATCCTTCGATTGCCGCTCGGCCGCCTTTAGCTAACTGTTTGCGATAGGCGACGTTTTGCAAACGAGTGCCGCGTACGAGCTCTTCGGCCCGGTCTTGCGGCGAGCGGCCGTGAAGCGTCTTGCGTACCCATTGGTTGTCGGCGCCCGCCTCTTCCATGAACATGCTCAGCGAATCGCCGAGTTTGACCGCTTCCAGATCGTTATAGATTGGCGCTTGGGAGAACAGTTGCTGCTCCAGTGATTCGCGGTTCGACTGCCGATATTCGCGCAGTCGATCGGCGTTGGGTTTCGTGTCTTCGTCGGCCATGCGCACCAGCGTGCGGGCAATCGAGAACAACTTGCTGTTAAAGGCCGCGCCCTCCTCCAAAAGCGTCCAATCCGTGTAGATTCGATTCCATTCGTCGATTGCCGTGGATACGTCGTTCCAAGCCTTGGCGGCTTCCTTTAAATCCGATCGTTTTGCCACCGCTTCAAGGATTGTTTTCTGTTCGTTGCGCTTACGATCCAAGATTGCTGGATCTTGCAGCCCGGCCAAACCGCCCAGCCGCGCCTTCCGATAATTTTGCAGCCCGAACAACTCTTCTTTCGCCCGCCGGGCGTTTTCTAAGCTGCGCTCGCTGTAAGCGCTCAACAGGACTTCGCGGCGAAAGATAGTGCGCAACATGTTGGGATACACCCGGTCGCGCAAGAATTCTAAATGGCGGACGGTATCCAGTCGGTCGGTATGACCGGGATTCCCCGCCACAAACACTAACTCGTTTTCGCCGGCGCCCGATTTGCTCCACCGCAGATAGTGTTTCACATTCGCCGGCTTGCCGTTCTCGTAGACGTGGAAAAGGCAAATGTCCAAATCGTAGCGCGGGTATTCGAAGTTATCCGGATCGCCTCCAAAAAAAGCGATTGCTTGTTCTGGTGCAAATGCGAGCCGCACATCGGTGTATTTTTTGTAGCGGTACAGGTGATATTCGCCGCCGTGGTACAGCGTGACGACATCGCTCCGCAGTTGGGTGGCCTTCAGCGATTCCTCCTCAATCGTGTTCATCACGGCGCGCCGTGCCTTTTCGGCATCGGCGTGGCTCATATTCGGCTTCACTGCCGCATTTACCCGCGCGGTCACATCTTCCGTGCTCACGAGCACGTTCAATTCCAGGTCCACGCATTTGATTTCCTCATTGCGAGTCTTTGCGTAAAAGCCTGTAGCGACCAAATCCCGGTCCGGCGTGCTTAGTTTTTGCAGCGCGTCGGCGCCCACGTGATGATTCGTGATCACCAATCCGTCGGGCGACACAAACGCTCCGCTCCCGCCGCTATTAAAGCGCACCGCCGACTGCTGCAGGTTTTTGAGCCACGCCTCGCTGGGCTCGAAATTATAGCGTTCCTTGAGCCGCTGTTTGGGCGGGTTCGTGAATAGCCACATCCCCTCGTCGGCAGGTGCATCGGACGGAATGAGCGACATGGAGATTCCTAACATGAGTGCAGCAACAAGTTGTAATTTTTTCATGATGCAAATTGGGCTTTCTGATGGTTTGCGGCACTTTGTCCCCAAATATCGGCCACTATCGTTTCCGCTGGCTATCGATGCCTGAACGCCAAATGACCATTGTACCGGAGTGCACGGCGCGTGGAGCTTAGATCGTGGAGTAAGTGATTCGGCTCCCCGACCGCTGTTCCACGCTTTCTACCGCGACGGCACTCATCGCCCACAGTTCTCATTAAACTCGGCAATAGGATGACTTCCGCCATGGTTGTTCCATCAAGGAACTCGTTGCTGACCGTAGCTGCATCGTAGAACTCTGGGTACACTTTGGGTATATTTCAGCCGTTATGATGGGTCGCCGCCAACCCGGAAATCGTTGCAGCCAAGCAATTTGCGCCCGTAGCTCAGCTGGATAGAGCAGCGGACTTCTAATCCGCAGGTCGCAGGTTCGAATCCTGCCGGGCGTGTTGAATGGGAGCGCGGAGCTTTCGTGTTGCCGTGGCGCGTTGAGCGCGCACCCAACCCCAATTAAGTGGGTGTAGAGCGCTCGTCTGAATCAGACCGTAATCAGACCGACAGAGATCACTATTTTGTCGGCTGCAATCCGATCTTTGCGAGGTATTTTGCGGGATCGTTCTTGAGATCCTCTTCACAGCCGGGGCAGCAGATAAAGACCTCGTGGCCAGCGACGGTGATCTTCTTGGGCGGGTCCATGGAACCCAGCAGTTCGCCGCTGACGGGGCAGATCTTTTGCTTCTCGGCCAGCGCGCGATCGCCCGGCGATAGCGACGCCAGATTCGCCTTGATTTTGGCGGATTCGGCTTTGGCGGCATCTTTGTTGTCGGCCGGTTTTTCGCTCTTATTGGCGTCGACCGGTTGCGCCACGTGATCGTCTTTCGGCGTGGCGGATGTCGCTTCTTGCTTCGGCGGCGTTAGAAGCGGTCCGTCGTTTGCCTTGGTCCCGCCTTTAGTTGCGGTCTCGGAATTCTTCGCACAACCAAGGCTGCACGCGATCAAAGCGCACAGCGCGACTGCGGCAAACTTGTTGATAATCATCATGGTTTATCCCTTAAACGCAAGAATGCAGATTGTGATGAGTGGTTATTGATTATACAGTGCACGCCCGCTTAACCACCAGCCGAAGATTGCCGCGAACTCAAAGTAATCTGGCGGTTCGCAGTCGCAGCGCATTGGTGACGACCGATACGGAGCTGAAACTCATCGCCGCCGCGGCGATCATTGGATTTAACAGCGCGGACATGCCGAGAATTGGCACGAGGATTCCGGCGGCCACGGGTACGCCGACCATGTTGTAGATGAACGCGAAAAACAGGTTCTGCCGGATGTTTCGCATCGTCCTGCGGCTCAGCCGAAAGGCACGAACGATGCCGCGGACGTCGCCCTTCAAGATGACGATGCCCGCGCTCTCGATCGCGACATCGGTGCCGGTGCCCATGGCGATCCCCACATCGGCGGCGGCCAGTGCCGGGGCGTCGTTGATGCCGTCGCCGGCCATCGCCACGATGTGGCCCGAGGTACGGTGCGCAGCGACACGCTCATGCTTTTCCTGCGGCTTCACTCGCGCCTCGACATCATCGATGCCAAGCTGCGCGGCGACTGCCCGGGCCGTCTGTTCGTTGTCGCCTGTGAGCATGACGATTTGCACGCCAAGCCGCCGTAGCTCGT
>DASZZA010000305.1:0-5311 GCA_035545135.1 Lacipirellulaceae bacterium
GTATGTCGGCGATCCAACTTTCGTAGATACCGAATGATTGAAACAAGAGAAATTGCCCAAAGGTACCCCGATTTTGATCCCATGTATTTTCTATACAGGTTCGTTTGAGTGACGCGCCATGGATTTCGCTTCCGAGCACGAACCTTTGCTGAAGGTCGCTTTCACTACAGCCAGGATAGGCCGAAGAAAAGCCCTGTACCTGCCATCGAAGGTTCCACATCGCTGATGCCGCGGTCCAAAAAAACTGGAAAAATGCCGATAACTGAGTCTGCGCGTCGAGTGACGGGGTGAAGAAATAGCGTTTCATTGCGGCGATCGTGCCTTCCAATTCTCTGCCCCAAGGGGAAGTTCATTGAGTTCGGCCCTGGCCTCACGCCAAGTCGGATAGTGCTGATCGAGGAGTGAAATAAACCGCTCGCTATGGACTGGCTCGAGTAAATGCAACATCTCGTGCACGACTACGTATTCGAGTAGGTCTTTTGGCTTTTTCACGAGTTCAGTGTTTAGGCGGATATTCCCGATGCGGTGATTGCAACTGCCCCATTTCGTCTTCATCCGCTGGAGAAAATAGCCGTTCACCGTCACGCCGAGCTTCGGCTCCCAACGCCTGATAATCGTCGGTACCATCGCGTGGAGCAGCTGCTTGTGCCAGTCGTGGATAACCTCGTTTCGCCGGTCGCGAGGCGCCCCCGGTCGGACCTTTAGCGTGATGCGCTTGTGGTCAATCTGGACAACTGGTTTTGCGTCCGTCTCGACGACGGTCATCAAATACCGGCGCCCCCAAAGGTCATGGCTTTCACGGGTGACAAACTGGCGCGGAGCTTCTCGCGCTTGCCCGCGGAATTTCGATTGTTGGTCACGAATCCAGCACAACTTTGAAATTGCATAAGCACGGGCGACCTCCAGGCGCGTCGCTTTCGGCGCAGTCATCGTTATTCGCCCACTCGGCGGATGCACCGACAGGTGGACGTGCTTAATGGCCTTCCGGGTCACTTGGATTGAGGTGTCGCCGACGTGGATCGTTTCGATCATAGGTAGCCGGGCTGATTCTTGATAATTTCGAAGACGGCCTGCGTAGCCTCGCGGTCGCGTCCCATGATGGGATAAAGCGCGTTGAGCACCTGCTTCTCGCGGATGTCGTCGCCTTTCCAGCCGGCCGGTGCGTGCTCCCGCATGGCCCGATCTATTTCCAAGGCCAGCCTCGCGCGACTGGCAACGGAGTCTGGGACGGAGTCATTCACAGCTCCGGGCGTCAAGATCGAAGGCAGATTGTTGAAGATCACGATGGCCTCAGGTTTTCCGTGCAGCTCGGCCGGAACCCCTGCCACGGGCTGCTTGGCCGCCATGCGCTGGGCCATTTCCTCCGCCTGTTTAAGCCAGGCCTCGTATTGTGCCGCGTCCGTCCGGCTCTGATTGATGAGATCTTCCAGCAGCTTGGACATCTCTGCATAAAATCTCGGATCGGTGAGCTGGTCGCGAATAATGGTTTTCCGAATGTTGTTGATGATTCCCTCGGCGATCGCATTGCGCGTCAGCTTGCCCCTCTCGTTCAATTTTCTGGCGATGGCATCGTGGATGCCGGTCTTGACGATAAGGTCGGTGAGCGAGAGTGAGTTGAGGTTGCCCATTTCCTCCGCCGGATCGGCTTGGACATAAGTGTTTAGCAGGTGCCGCATGTCCGCCTCGAAGGGCTTGATGTCCAGCTCCTCGCCGGAGTGCTTTTTGATGGCGGTGCGGGTGTCCCCGTAGAACTCCGTTTCCTTCTGCAGAGTCACCGCCTCGGCATCCGTGTAACCCGCCTCGGTGAGATTCTGCGAAATGTCCGCGTAGGCCCGCACGAAGGTCGCGACGAGTTTGTAGAAGGAAATACGCAGCGGCTCGGTCTCGGTTAGCGCGTGCGGATTCGCGGCATCGCCACAGAAGTAACGCAAAAACTGCTCCATCTCCCGCGGTGGCAACACCGGTTCGCAGAGATAACGGAGCGCCTCTCGGGCGGCATCGAGCTGTTTCCGGCCTTCCCTCAGCCAGTCCTTCAGTTCGACATTGTTCGAGCCGCCGTTGCCCTCGTCGATGTCCAGCTCGTCCGAACTGTAGACCGCGATGGCTTCCTGCACGTCCTTGAACAGCTCCTTGAAATCGACGATGTAGCCGTAGTCCTTGTCGTCGCCGTCGAGCCGGTTCGTGCGGCAGATGGCTTGAAACAGATTATGGTCGTGCAGCTCGTTATCGAGGTAGATATAGCTGCAGCTCGGCGCGTCGAAACCTGTCAGCAATTTGCTGACGACAATCAATAGCTTCAAATTGGCCGGTTCTTCGATGAAGCGTCGCTTGGCCTCGTCCTCGTAGGCTTTGGTGCTTTGGCCGTTCCGAAGGACGTGCTTCGTATAGGTGTCAAATTTGTAGCGTTCGTCGCTATTGGCTGGTTCGCGGGAGATGGCGTTATGATTCGGCTCGAACGACGTGATGATGCCGCAGTGCTGGCCGAAGGATTTGCTGCGAAAGATGCGGTAGTAGTGGCAGGCGTCGTAAATACTGGCCGCAACCAGAATGGCGCTGCCCCGGTCATTATTCAGGCGCGGCTTCGTGTCGAAGTCGTGGATGATGCTCGCAGCGATTCGCGCCTTCCGTTCTTCGGCGCTCATCAGCTCCTCCATCGTGGCCCAGCGCTTGCGGAGGATGGCTTTTTGAAAATTGTTCAGCGTTTTCGTTTTCTGTTTGAAATACGCTTCGATCGACTTGGGCGACGTGATGCGTTGCGGCACGTCACGGGCCTCGTATTTCAAATCGAGCACCACCTTGTCCGCGACGGCCTCGTGGAATTTATAGGTGTGGATGTAGGTGCCAAAGACATCACGCGTGGTTTGCTTGTCCTTCCGCAGGAGGGGCGTGCCGGTGAAGCCGACGAAAATCGCATTTTCCAGCCAGCGCTTCATCTGCTTGTTCATGTCGCCGCCCTGCGTGCGGTGACATTCATCGACGAACACGTAGAACCGGCCGTGAGTGTGTGGCGCTGGACCTTTGAGGTCGGCGGGATCGAATTTGTGGATGAGCGCGCACAACAGCCGGGGCAGAGTGGCGCCGAGCTTGGCGACAAATTCCGCCCGCGATGTGATGCGCGGCGACGGCGAGTTTTCGCCGATCACCCCGGCGTTTTTCATCACGCCCTCGATCTGTTTATCCAGTTCGTCGCGATCCGTGACGACGAGGATGCGCGCCGCCGGGTCGTGCTCCAGGAGCCACTTCGCGAGCAGCACCATCAGGATGCTCTTGCCGCTGCCCTGCGTGTGCCAGATGACGCCGCCCTCGCGCTGGCGGAAGCGTTCCTGCGCTGCCTTCACGCCCGCGAATTGATGCGGACGCGGCACCTTCTTGATGCCATTGTCGAAGATGATGAAGTTGCGAATCAGGTCCAGCAGCCGGGATTTATCGCCCATCTCCGCCAGCGGACGATCCAGCCATGCGCCCGCCGTAAGCGGAGCCGTGTTGGCCATTTTCCACTCCACGAAGAATTCCTCCTTGGTGGTCACCGTGCCATAGCGCAGCCCTTGTGAATCGCTGCCGGCGAACACCAATTGCACCGTGGCAAAGAACCCAAGATTGAAAATCTCTTCCTGGTTGGTGATGAGCTGGCGCACGCCATCCGCGATCTCGACCGAACTTCGCTTCAGCTCGATGACGCCGACCGCGATGCCGTTCAGATAGATCACCAGATCGGGGCGCCGTTGGTAGCCGCCCCTGAGGGTGACCTCCTCGGCGAGCGCGAAGTCGTTTTTTTCCGGGTGCTCCCAGTCCACCAGATGCACGGTGTCGTGCGGTTTTCCGGCGGCGATTTGCACCGCGACGCCGTAGCGCAGCAATTGGTAGGTGCGCAGATTTGCCTGATACAGCGTGATGCCCGTAGCATCCGCCGCCGTCATAAACTTTTGCAGGGCCGCGGCAATCTGGGCCTCGGAATAGCCGCGCCGCGTCAGGTTCGCCCGGAGCAAGTCCACTTCGATGCAACGGTTGTTTTCCCGCTTGTTCCACTCGCCGAGGTAATCGTAGCCCAGACAATCGGGCTGCGCCTTGTCCGTGAACAGGGCGACAACGCGATTCTGGGTTTTGCGCTCTGAGCGAGGTTGCTCCGACATGGCGTCTATGGGGTCGGCGGTGCCTGGACGTGGCCGGGAAAGAGTTGAGCACATTGGGTCATCGCTGCGGCGATGAGCTCGTCGGAGAACGCAGCGCGGTCCAGCTTGGGGAACCATTCGGGCGCGGTGGCGATGAGATTTTTCACCTCGCCCAACGTCACGTCTCGATTTTTCCGCCGCAGCTCTTCCATCGCCATGTCCACGGTCGCGAGCCGCTCCAACTCCTCTTTTTTCCAAAAGCGGAATTGCTGCAACCAATCCAGCGCCGCTTGGCCATACCAATTCATGAAGTAGTTCCGCGCCTCGGCGATCTTACCGGCGGCGATGTACCCGTCATATTGGTCGCGCATGTGACGTTTGATGTAGCCATTTTCCTGCGCGATTTTTTCCGGACCAGCGTAGCGCGTGGCGGGATTATACGGGCCAGCCGCCTTCTTGAGATAACCCTCAGCGCGGTGCTCGACATGGCGGTGCAGCAGGTAGGCGAACTTGGTGTAACGCATCCGGCCCAGCGGGAAGTCTGGTTTTCCAAACTCGGCAGCCAGAACCGAAATCACAACGGCCTCGTTGAATGCCCAGCTATGAGCGGGCGTCCTGGTTTCTGTTTGGACCGCGACAGGCTTGGGAAATGGAACGGTCGTTGCGGCTGTTTCAGGGGAAACCAGGCGCGTTCGACCGATGAGCAGTTCCTGCATCATGCCTTGCTTGAGCGCGCGGACTTTCTCCCTTCGTTGCTCCAATGCCGCTAGTTCTGCATCCATGTCTGTTAGCACGGCAGCGATGGCGGTTTGTTCTGGGAGGCTCGGAACGCGTAGTGCCAGCTTGGCGATGTTGGTTTTGCTGATGCCGGAGACCTTCGTGCCCACGGCATAGAAAAGGAACTGTTGGCGGACGGCCGCTGTTTGGAAGCAATAGCGGCGATACTCGTGGGCGAGCTCGTCAGTTTTACTTTTGGCGACAATGGTGTGAAGACCAGAGATGAACGGCTTCTTTTCTTTGTTCACCACGACAACATGCTTGCTGGTTCCTTCGTCATCTTCCGATGCGTCCACAAAGACAACATCGCCATCTTCAAGAAGGGATTTAGAAGCCACCTGTCCGAGTGGGATTTCGAGCTTGGGAATGTCCTGATAGTCGGCACGTGTATCGACGGTCGTTTTTTTAGCTCCGTGAATGTCACC
>DASZZA010000306.1:0-3822 GCA_035545135.1 Lacipirellulaceae bacterium
GAGCGACGACAGCGGCGCCAAGGTGGAGGGGCCGTACGTTTATGATCCTTGTGGCAATGGGGCGCCAACGACCGGGGAGCCTTACAAGCTCACGGGCCGCAGGCTCGATCCCGAAACCGGGCTCTACTATTACCGCGCGCGCTATTTCTGGCCACAGGGCTGCCGCTTCCTGCAGACCGATCCCGTCGGCTACGAAGCTGATCTCAACCTCTACACCTATGTCGGAAATGATCCTACGGACAAAATAGACCCGAGTGGAAACTGCTTTGAAGATGGCTGCATCGTGGAGTTTACCGCTATCGGTGCTGGCGTCGGCGCGATAGTCGGTGCAGCTTCTTACGCTGGCGCGAACTACCTTGCTGGCAATCAAGTAACGCTGAGTGGCACACTAAGTGCTGCCGCAGGTGGCGCTGTGACCGGTGCCGCGATTGGATTCTCGGCATCCGCTGGAGGCTTGGCGACCGGCGCTGCGGCAGGAATTGCGGGCGCGGCTACACGTGGGGCTGCGTTCGGCGCAGCAGGCAGCGTTGCAAGCGATGTCGTCCAAGGAAAATCGGTTGATGTCAGCAAGGCTGCATGGTCTGCGGCAGGTGGCGCATTGGGAGGAGCAGCCGGTGGCGCAATCTTGGGCACCGTTGCGGGCAAAGGGACTGCCGCAGCTCTTGGCGGTGTAGTTGGCGCGACGGCCGCCGGTGTAGCGACACGGAATGTCGTCAAGACAGATGCTCCGGCGGCGGTGAAGGCTGTTGAGCACGGAGCACAGAAAGCGACGAATGCAATCAACAACCAGGTGAATCAGCATATCCAGAACCAAATGAATCGGACATGTCAGACGGGCAATCAGCCATGCCCATGAAGCTTGAGAAGTATCCTCCGGACCCTGAAATCAAGCGTCGTTGGTTCAATGTGCGTTGGTTTTTTACATTCAATCTGCCGCTGACATTGATCCTCACGCCTCTTGCGGCGCTTTATCAGTATGGCTTGCATGGTGGAGAATTGCTGAGCGATTTGCACGTTCGCGAGTGGATTGAATCTGCCGTCATCGCGTTCATTCCTGTCATAGCGGCCTACTATCTGATCGGTGATGGATGGGTCTATTACCGCACGAGACGCAAGTTACGTGACCAGGGAAAGTGACAGTCTTGCTTCGGAGCGCACGCTTTTGCGCGTTCTCACGAGAGTATTTTTGCTCACAATTTTTGTCGCTGGCATTGCGGGGATCGCCGAGGTCTCGTTCGTGTTTGCGATGAGGCTGATCGGACATCGGGTGCCGTTCACACCATTTTTTGCACTCGCGCTCTTCTCGGGAATGGCGGGCTTTATACCGCTCCAACCGTCACCGTCGCGCATCAGTTCGGCGCCAATCAGCCTTGTCGGACGGATGCTCTTGGTCATCGAGACTGCCGCTTGTGTAGCCGCTGCGATGTTTGCGTCGTCGCGGTTCATGGCCTCTCTGCACATCGTGATGCCGATGGAAATCTGGTTCGCGGCCTATGCATATGTGCTGATACTGATCGTTATGCTGATCACAAATTTTGGTCGGCTGCGGCATGAAATCTCCGCATCGAGCTGATGGCGCGGCCGTGCTTCTACTGAAAATCCTCTACCGATTCACAGCCGGAGTCGTGGTGTTGTCGGCAGGGATTGTGTTCGCTGTGGTGCTGATGGTGTTCGGCTACGGCACCGGAATTTTGCATGACCACAGCTTCATTGCGGGCGTCGAAGTTGCCGCGTTCTTCGTCCCGATTGCGAGCGCGCTGATCATGATTCCAAGCGCGATCCGCGAACACCGCGAGCGCAAAAGTGGCATCCTGGACGAAATCAAACCCTTCTTCTGGGAGCCGCCGGAGTGATCGCGAAGGTGTTGCCGCCGATGCTGGTAGCGTTGTTTTTGGTGGCTTGCGATGAGCGCGGCGGAGGCCATGAGAGAACGGCGGCGGTGAAGCAGACGGACATTGTTGCGCCTCTTGGCGAGCCGTCGTTCCCGCAGAAATATCATCTCAAGCTCACGCTCCCGATGCCGGAAGCGGAGTTCATCGCGCTCGTGGATCGCCTCAAATTGTACTACCAGGTGTGCGGCGAGCGCGGCACGGACATCGGCCTTCCGCCGCTGCGGCAGCAGAGCACCATCGACACGGCGCGCTTCCAGAAGTGCTACGACATCATCGGCGACCGCGATTTTGCGCAGCGCATCGGCGAGGGCTGGCGCGCCTTCACCGACCGGAATCATCGCGTGATCTATATCGAGAACGACTTCGCCTACACGGGTCCGTAGCGTGAGCGAGGCCGCACATTTTGCTGAAATCCGTCTGATCCTGTTGCGGGAATGGGACCCCATCGGCATCACGCACGGCCGCGATTACGACGAAGCGACCGATGACGAATACGACAGCTACGCGCGCGAGATTTGGCAGGGCAGCGGCCTATTCCATATGTTTGTTGTTGTCACCCCATCTCTGGGCGCTCCGCCCACGGCGAGATTCTCATATGGTCCAAGCGTAGATATTTCTCTGTTTCCTCCGGCTGGACCAGGTTCTCTTGTCGAGCAGAGAGGATCTGGCTCTATCACTGACATCGGTGACACAGGGGCCTATCGAGACTTTGCAAACGGACGTGCTGGCGATGGACCAGCTGTGTTTGGCGCGCGAATTAACGCGTCTGATGCAGCGGTCATCAAATCGGGAAATGCCATCGATGCAAAGCTTGGCGACAGGGCAAATCCCACAGGAGCGGTCGAATATCTTGTTGCCCCCAACGCTATCAGTGCGGTGGTCAATCCGAACGCGGCGAATAGCAACTCCGCGGCTATGGCAGTTGCAAATGGCGCTCTCGGAAACGGTCAACAGCAGCCGCTTCCGAAGGGAGTTTCTGCGCCGGGATGGGGACAATCGCGCATCGTAACGAATGCACAATCCCACAATAATGTGCCCGATTTTAGCCATGGACATTGTCCTGCCGCGCAGCCTGGTCTCTCGTGTGGAGGTGGGGGCGGTTTGGATATTTGGGGGCAATAATGCGCGTCGCGATGCTCGTATTGCTAACTGCAGTGGCGGTGCTTGCAGTCTTTGTTCTCAGCAACGAGCGCAACCGGGATACGATCTTCGATCCCGAGGGATTTATGCGTGAAGGTGCCAAGTTCGGCGTTTCAATCGGCCAACCATTAGGGCTGGCCAAGGCGGTGCTTCGGCGAAGCAATTGGCGTTACTTCGCTGCTCACAACGGCGGCTACTGCATACGTCATCGCTATACGGCGGACATGAAGGTGACTGTCTTCTTCGATGGAAGCTGGCGGAAAACTACACTGTGCATCGCGTCAAAACATGGACGCGTTGTCTCCATACAGTGGAATGCTGCACCGTTTACGCCAGAGTTTTGAACACTGAATCCGCTTCTGAATCGCGTCGAGATCGGCATCGAGATCGACGTTCGCGCGCAGAGTTTTTGCGTCTCGCGAGATCGAATCCAGTGCGGAATTTGTAAGATATTTGGTCGGAGTCGAATTAGTCGCTCTCTCAGCTCCATCTCCTTCATTCGCATCTGCTTCCGCTTCTCGCTCCTTGACCTTCCTGCTATAAGGCTTGCCTCAATCGGGGATTGCGATGCGGTTCGGGGCGGTCGCGGTGGCAAAAGAGAAGCAAGCGGCAAGACCGCTTGCTTATTCTCATCCGCGCCGGCGCGGAGCGCCTCGATCGCGCGGGCGCCGCCCTACCTCCGGCAGATTCTGTTCCTCCAAGCGACGTCATTGCGCGGACACTGCGGGGGAGACGGTGCTTGCGAGCTACGCCTACGACCCGCTCTCGCATCGTACGGGGGTGACCTACG
>DASZZA010000307.1:0-1652 GCA_035545135.1 Lacipirellulaceae bacterium
GGCAAACGGTGCGTCGAAGTATGGGGTACCGGTAAAGCAACCCGCGACTTTTGTTACGCCGGCGACGTGGCCGACGGCATGATTCGGATGGCGGAAAAGATCGATGAGCCGGTGCTTTTGAACATGTCGTGCGGCGCCGAAGCGAGTATCCATGAAGTGGTAGAAGCGTTAACCGATATCACGGGGTTTGCCGGAGAAGTGAAATGGCTGGCGAACAAGCCGGAAGGCCAGGCGCGGCGGTTGTTCGACATGTCGAAGACTGAATCGACACTTGGCTTTCGCTGCCGGACGCCGCTCGTGGAAGGCTTACGGTTCACGGTGGATTGGTATCGTGAGAATCGGGCGATCGCACGAAATTTAGTGGCGACGACGTTCTAAGCGCCGCACGTATCACCGTCTGTGCCGCAGCGTCTCACGGCCCGAATATCTATTACCGAAACAATCCGCATATGCGAATTGTCGTTCACGATTACGCAGGACACCCGAACGAAGTATACATGAGCCGCGAGCTCGCGCGGCGGGGTCACGAGGTGCTCCATTTGTACGCGGGATCGATCGAAACGCCGCGCGGCGAACTGGTGAAGACGCCTCGAGATGCGCCGACGTTTGACGTCGAGGGCGTATTTCACACGAAGCCATTCTTAAAGCACACGTACGTACGACGGCAGTTGCAGGAAGTCGAGTATGGCCGATTGCTCGTGAAGCGGATTGCGAAGTTCAAGCCGGACGTGGTCCTTTCGGGCAACACGCCGTTGTTTCCGCAGGCGCGTCTCCTTCGTCACTGCCGCCGATGGGGCGCGGCTTTTGTGTTTTGGGTGGAGGATGTGTACGGCCTGGCGGTGGATTCGGCGCTGCGCCGCAAGTTCCCAGGGATCGGTCATTTGGTGGGCGGCTACTACATCCGCTTGGAAAAGAAGCTTCTGCTGCGGAGCGATAAGATCGTCGTTATCTCGGAGGGTTTTTTGCCGGCAATCGAAAGTTGGGGCGTGCCGACGAGCAACATCGAGGTTGTGCCGCTGTGGCCGCCACTGGACGATCTGCCAGTCGTTCAAAAAGAAAACGACTGGTCTCGACGACACGGATTCGACCGAACGGTCAATCTTATCTATGCCGGCACACTAGGAACGAAACACAATCCGGAAAGCCTGGTGGCGCTCGCGGAGCATTTCCGACGGCGCGGCGATATCCGGATCATCGTGATTTCGGAGGGAGTTGGAATTCGGTATCTTCAGAAGCGCATTGCCGAGACCGGCCTGACGAATCTGATCCTCATGCCGTACCAACCGTACGAACAGCTTCCCCAGGTGATGGGGGCGGCGGACGTACTCTTGGCGCTATTGGAGGCATCGGCTGGACAGTTCTCGGTGCCCGGTAAAATTCTGAGCCATTTGTGTGCGGCGCGGCCGACTGTTGCCGCGGTGCCTCTGGTCAATCGCGCGGCCAAGGTGATCGAAGAGAGCGGTGGCGGACTTGCCGTTCCCGTGGGAGATGATCAACAGTTCGTCGATGCGGTACAAAGGCTCGTGGCCGACGATAATCTTCGGCAGAAAATGGGCCGACGGGCTCGCGAGTACGCCGAAACGGCGTTCGACATTCGCAAGATTGCTAAACGATTTGAAGAGATTTTAGAGTCCGCGTGTCAAAAAAGCGCG
>DASZZA010000308.1:0-4514 GCA_035545135.1 Lacipirellulaceae bacterium
GAACCGCCGGCGTTAGTTTTGATGCGCGACCACTTTCCAATGCTGGTCTTTGGAGCGCTGCTGTTTACCTCGCTGCTCTTTTGGGTCATCGCGTGGTTCATCACGGGCATGGTAAACAGCGAAACGCCTTCAAACTGACCACATTTAGCAACGGGGCTTGCCCCGCGCGAACAAGTCCCGTCCTCAATCAAAGTCTCTTCGTGAAGCTGATTTCCAAATGGGCTCAACAATTCGAAGCACAACGCAGCGGAGCGAAGCTGAGGCATCCGCGCCGTCGACCATACGTTGGCGAAGCTGGCCGCTCGCAGACAACTTGCCGTGGTCGTGGCTATTGCCGCTCGGCATTCTCGGCGTCGGTGTCCTGGTATGGCGGTTAGGCGGAGGCTGGTCACTCGCGATTTTCGCAGTGGCCGCCCTTGGGCTCGCGTTCTGGCAATTCCTGATCCCAGTGACTTTTGAGATCTGCTCCTTCGGCGTTCGGCGATATGCGCTTCGGAGAATGCGGCTTGTGCCGTGGCCGGCCATCCGCGCGTACCAATTGCGATCGACGGGCGTTATCTTCTTTCAACGTCCCGATCCTACGTCAATCGACCTGTTGCGGAGCCTGTTCGTGCCTTATCCACGCGACGAAGATGAGATGGTCGTCGCCGTGCGGTTGTACTTGCCGCATGCGGTCGAACTGCCGTAAGCAGCTCGCCGAATCTATGCTTTACGGGCCGCGAGTTTGGGATCAAGGGCGTCCCGCAGTCCATCGCCGAGGAAATTCAATGCGTACAGTGTGATGGCAAGCGCCGCACTTGGGAACACGATTAGCCACCAATAAATCTTCACCGGCGTGATTACCTTGATGCCTTCATTGGCCATGAGACCCCACGAAACGTCCGGCGGCTCGACACCGAGGCCGAGGAACGAGAGGAAGGCTTCGAACAACATGACTCGGGGAATGGTAAGCGTGAGATAAACGATCACGACGCTAAGCAAGTTCGGCAGAATATGTTGGATGATGATTCGTGATTGATTGGCGCCCACCGCGCGGGCCGATTCGATGAATGGCTCGTTGCGGAGCGATATCACCTGCCCGCGAACGACCCGCGACATCGTGAGCCAATAAATGGCCCCGACGACAAAATAGAAGATCGTGATCCGGTCGATGCCCCACTCTCCGAGCCGAGTCTTGATCGTGTTCTCGCTGAGAATCGTGATGATGAAAATTACCACGAAAATGAACGGAATCGAATAAAGAATGTCGACGAATCGCATCATGATGTCATCCACCCAACCGCCGATGTAACCAGCCAACGCCCCGTACGTCACGCCGATGAAAATCGACACCAGCGTGGCTACGATTCCAACCACGATCGAGATTCGGGCACCCCAGAAGACACGCGAAAATACGTCGCGTCCGAACTCGTCGCGGCCGCCGATCGGGCCTAGCGTCCACTCCCCGAATAGACGATAGCGCATGCGAATCATCCAGCGGCTAACGAGACCGACGTCGGGAAAGCCCGCCTCCCGGTAGGGACGAAGCAGAATGTTCTCTTGCTCCCGATTCATTTTTCGACGATCAGGATTCGACGTCGCGAGAAACTGTTGTCGGACTTCTGCCATGCGATCGGGCGCTGTTTCAATCGATGTCCAATCCAAATCAAAAGTCTTGCTGAAGAGCGGAGTTAACGTGGGCGACTCATACTGCAAATCCGTGTGGTGCTTGTCGGGCGGCGCCAGCGGCAGCAGCGGCGTGAGAAACGCGAGCACTCCAATGGCAATGATGGTCACCAATGATACCATCGCCATGCGATTACGCCGCAGCCGACGCCAGGCGTCCTGGCTAAGCGAAAACCCTTTGGTCTGAACCACGGGCCGCATTTCGGAAACGTCGGTGGAAATGACAGTCGACATTTGCTCGTCGTGAAAACGCTTCGTTAAAAAATCTGAACCGGCTCCTGCGCTCACTTCGGCTCCACCCGTGGATCGAGAATGCCGTACGATACGTCCACGAGAAAATTCAGCGTATACAGCAAGAACGTATAAAGCAGCACAAGTCCCATTGCGAGCGAATAGTCGCGCGCGAGCGCGGCTTGAACGAAATGCCATCCGAGTCCAGGAATTGCGAAAATCTCCTCCACCACGACCGAACCGGTCAGAATTCCTGCGGCCATGGGACCCAGGTACGATACGACGGGCAGCATGGCCGTGGGCAGCGCGTGCTTGAGAGCGACCGTCACGTGGCTGAGGCCCTTAGCGCGGGCAGTACGCACAAAGTCTTGCGAGAGCGCATCCAGCATTCCGGTACGTGAGATGCGAGCGATTTCCGCAGCGTAAACAGAGCCCAGGCAGATCGCCGGCAAAATGAGTTGGCGAACCGATCCCCAGCCAGCGGCCGGAAATATCGGGATCACGAACACAAACAGCATGATCGCCAATCCTGCGACGACGAAACTTGGCACCGCGATCCCGACGGTGGCGAGAGACATCAACACCAGATCCGCGCCTGAGCCTCGATACAGCGCCGAAACGATTCCGGCGCTCAGCCCGAGTGTGATCGCGAACCATAAAGCGAGAATGCCTAACGCTGCCGAAATCGGCAGCCCCTGCGCGATCACTTGGTTCACGTCGAAATCGAGCAACCGCATGCTCAGGCCCAAGTTGCCAGTGGCAACGTTCTTTAGCTCAATTACGTACTGTTCCCACAGCGGTAGATCGAGCCGATAGCGGTGTTTGAGGTTCTCCTCTATTTCCCGCGGCAAATTACGTCCGCCCGAGTATGGCCCACCCGGGACAGCGCGCATCAGCAAGAACGAAACGGTGAACACAATCCACAGCGTCAAGACCAGCCCGATCAGGCGCCGAATGATGAACCACCTCACTTCACAGGCTCCATGTATTCATTCGGGTGCGGGTCGTGCGGATTGACGTGCGGATCGATCCAGATTGCATTCAGCGGATGCGTATCTTGCAAATTGTTGTAGAAGCCGCGGACGCGCGGACGAACCATGTTGCGGGAAACATAGTAATAAATGGGAATAATAGGCATCTCGTCCATGAGCAGCCGCTCCGCCCTTTCCAATATTCGCATCCGCTTTTGCCGATCGGGCTCTTTGGACGCATCTGCGATTAGTTTGTTATACGTGGGATTGCTGAAACCCGTATTGTTGTTTTCGCCGTTCGTCACGTACATGTCGAGATAAGTATTGGGATCGAGATAATCACCCACCCATGATCGGCGAGCGACAATGTAATTCATCTGTTCCACGGAATCCTGGTAAGCGCCCCACTCCTCGTTCCGTAGCGATGCCGTAATTCCCAGTTCACGCTGCCATTGCTTGCGGAGCAACTCGGCGATCGCCTGGTGTGCTTCATCGGTGTTGTAGAGGATTTCCAGCTTCGGGAAGCCCTGGCCATTCGGATAGCCAGCCTCCGCGAGCAGCTTGCGCGCTGCATCCGGATTATGGGGTGCGCACCGCTGCTGGTGGTAATCCGGCATCGAAGGAGGTACGAGGCTATACGCCGGAATCTCGCCCGCGCCCGTGGCGACGCGAGTGATTTCATCACGATCCGTCGCCATCGACAGTGCTTGCCGAACGCGCTTGTCGTTGAGCGGCCACCGTGTCGTGTTCAGCATGAAAAAGTACGTCGCCAGTTGCGGCGCCGGGTTTAGATCGTTGCGCGGCGGTTTGCTCTTAAGCAGAACGCGAAGCACCTCGGCCGGCGGAACCGTGATCCAATCGACCATGCCTGTCATGTACATGTTCAACGAGGTGGTGCGGTTTTCAATCGAAAGTGCATCGACAGTACGCAGCCGCACGCGTTCGCGGTCCCAGTAGTTCTCACTGCGCACAAGGCGGATGCGATCGCGCAGCCGGCGCGCCACCAGCCGGAAGGCACCGTCGGTGACGATGTTCTCCGGTCGCGTCCAGGCGGGCGAACCATACTTTTCCAGGCACCGCTGGTTCACGGGTGCGAATGGATAAAACGCAAGCAGATCGAGGAAATACGGCGTCGGGTTATTTAACCGGATTTGCAACGTGTAATCGTCAAGCGCGTTCACGCCGACTTCGCGAAAGTCGAGCAGCACCTGTCGGCATCGTTCAGCGCCGGCGTGCGCCGGTTCGTTCAATCCGGCAGCTTGAAAACTGCGTTGTGTACCATCAATCTCGACGACAAATACGCGATCGCGGCTCGAACCAGTTTTGCCTTTTGTCCCGTCGGGCGCATCGATTCGCACAAGCGTGCCGTGCAACAGTTTGCCGCGGACGGTGTTCGGCAGGTTGGGGTCGGGATTTAATTCGACTTCGACACGGTCGCCCGGCACCAGCGCGCTACCCGCCAGGTTGTAGCGCTTCGCGTTTACGATGTACCACGCCTGGTACGAGTAGCGGGAAAACGTTTGCGGATCGATCAACCGACGTATCGAGTAGAGAAAGTCGCGCGAAGTAACCGGCTCGCCGTTTGACCAATAAGCGTTGTGGCGAAGATGGAATGTGTAAACGCGGCCGTCAGGTGAGATTTCCCAT
>DASZZA010000309.1:0-4695 GCA_035545135.1 Lacipirellulaceae bacterium
AGGCACCCTCACCCCGGCCCTCTCCCGGAGGGAGAGGGAGATTGAAGTTCCTTACGCTTCTTTCGTCTTCTTTGCGCGTTTAGGTTTTCGCCTGTTAGTTTCACGTTCGGTTTCACGAATCAGGCGTTTGTCGCGAACAAACTCTCGGGCCAAAACGCGACCGGTAACTGATTCCTCGCACGCTGCGATTTCTTCGGGCGTACCGGAAATAACGACTCGACCGCCTTCGTGCGCCGCGCCTGGGCCCAAATCGACGATCCAATCCGCGGCCTTCATCAATTGGACGTTGTGTTCGACGACGACCAATGAATGCCCGACTTCCAGCAACGCATCGAAGCAATCGATTAATTGTACGATATCGGAAAAGTGGAGACCGGTCGTCGGCTCGTCGAGCAGGAACAGCGTTCGCCCGCGGCGCTTCGCGGCGAGTTGAGCGGCCAGTTTGAGTCGCTGGGCCTCGCCGCCCGAAAGCGTGGTGGCCGGTTGCCCCAGCCGCAGATAATCCAATCCAACATCGAGCAGATGCTTAAGCTTGGCCTGCACCTTCCGCTGGCCGCGAAAAAATGTAAACGCCTCACGGGCCGTCATGTCGAGGACTTCGGCGATATTTCGGCCACGATACTTCACATCGAGCACGGGTTGACGGTAGCGGAGGCCGTGGCAGTCGGGACAACGCATGTACACATCGGCCATGAATTGCATGTCGATAGCGAGGTAGCCGTCGCCGCGGCACGACTCGCAACGGCCGCCTTCGACATTGAAGCTGAACTGCCCGGCCGTGAGTCCGCGCGTTCGCGCATCGAGTTGTTCGGCAAACAGCGCGCGAATCGGATCGAAGGCTTTAATGTATGTGGCCGGGTTCGAACGTGGCGACCGGCCAATCGGGCTTTGGTCGATGTGAATTACGTCCTCCAACTGGCCGGCTCCGAGCACGTCGTAACAGGTCAAGGGTTGCGGCAAGTCTGCGGCGTCGGCGGCTTTCTTCACCTGGCGGGCGAGTGCGGGGTAGAGCGTTTTGTCGACGAGCGTACTTTTTCCCGCCCCGCTCACGCCGGTAACGAGGCACAATACGCCGAGCGGAAACTCGACCGTTACATTCTGCAGGTTGTTTCCGCGTGCGCCGCGCAACTTCACCCAGCCTTGGGACGTGGGACGTCGCGAGCTACCTCCCAGACCTCGGCGCCCCGCGAGCCAGTCTCCCGTGCGGCTATCGGGTGCCTGCTCCAGTTGCTGCGGCGTGCCCTGGAAGACAATTCGCCCACCATCTTCGCCTGCGCCGGGTCCGAATTCCACAACGTGGTCGGCTTGGCGGATGATCTCCTCTTCGTGCTCAACGACGATGACCGAGTTGCCGCGTTTTTGGAGTTGTTGGATAGCCGCGGCGAGTGGCTCGACATCGGCGGCGTGCAGCCCTACGGACGGTTCATCGAGCACGTACAACATATCCACGAGGCTCGAGCCGAGCGTGGCGGTGAGGGCGACCCGTTGCGCTTCGCCGCCGCTGAGCGTTCGCAGCGAGCGGTCGAGCGCCAAGTAATGGAGGCCGACGTCGACCAAGTACTTCAGGCGCGACTGTACGTCGTTGAGCAGTGGGCGGGCGATTTGCTGCTGCCATTTGGGAAGTTGCAAGGCCTCTAAGAAGGCCGATGCATCGCGGATCTCCAAGCGGCACACTTCGGCAAAGTTTTTGCCGCCGACTTGCACGGCAAGGGCCTCTGGCCGCAATCGGGCGCCGCCGCAAGCAGGGCAGGGCAGGTACTTCCGCCAGCGGCTCAAAAACACCCGCAGATGCATCTTGTATTTACGTCGCTCCAGCCAACGGAAGAAGCCGTTCAAGCCGCCGAAATTGCGCTCTGGAACACCTTCGACGATGATTCGCCGTTGGTCCTCCGAGAGTTGGGAAAACGGCGCGTCCACCGGCACGTCGTAATCGTCGGCCAGCGCAAGCAGCTCTGCCAGTTCGTGCGTGTAGGACGGCGCATTCCACGGGGCGATGGCGCCTTCGCGGATGGTTTTCGTCGGATCCGGAACGACTCGGTCCATGTCGGTGACCACGATATTGCCAAACCCCTCGCATTCCGGGCAGGCCCCCAGCGGCCGGTTGAAGTTGAAGAGTTGCGGTTCCGGTTCTGGGTATTCGATGCCGCACATTTCGCATCGCAAGGCAGAGCGGAACGCTCTGCGTTGCCAATGCCGCCCGTCGATTTCCGCAACTTGGTGGGGGGAGGGCGAGGCTGCGGCCGAGCGGCACGTAGCAGGCGTATTCGGCCCGGCAGGAGCCTCGCCCTCCCGACCGCTTTCCACAAACACCACGCAGGCGCCATCTCCTGCGTCAAAGGCAGTTTCCAGCGAATCGCGCACGCGCTCGAGCGATTGCTCGCCGGCCATCAAACGGTCGAGGACGACGACGATCCGATCGCCGGGTTCGAGTCGTGCGGCTAACTTTGGCTCAACGGGTTCGATATTTTTGCCGACGACCGCCCGCACATAACCGAGTTCGTTCAGATGGGCGAGCCACCGATGAACGGGCTCGTCCTTCGGCACCGTCGCCTCGAAGCCAACCATGATTCGCACTCCGCATGGAACGCTGTCCAAGCGTTCTGCCGCACTCTCGGGCGAATCGCACCGCACGGGCTGGGCGCACCGATAGCAGATCACCTCGCCCACGCGCGCAAACAACAGGCCCAGGTAATCGTTCACCTCGGTGGTGGTCCCCACGGTGGCGCGGTTCGAGCGGCTGGGATTCTTATGTGTTACGGCGATGGCCGGCGGAATGCCTTCGATCCGCTCCGCTTGGGGCTTGTCGAGCTGCTCGAGGAACTGCCGCGTGTAGGCCGAAAAGCTTTCGATGTACCGCCGCTGTCCTTCGGCGTACAAAGTGTCGAGGGCCATGCTCGTTTTGCCGCTGCCCGATACGCCGCAAAACACGATGAGCTGCCGATGCGGCAGGTTCAGATTGACGTGCCGGAGGTTATTCACGGCGACGCCGCGCAGGTCGATCGAATGGTTGCTCACGATGAGAACTCGCGTGGTGGGGGCACCACCCGCCGCGTTTGGCGGAGGGACAAGACTACTGGTGGGCGGTGCCCTCCCTACGGTGTTAAAGATGGTGTGTCGAACCCTTTATCGTATGCCGCGAACGCCCTCCCGTAAACGGAGCGTGTTGGTATAATAGTGATTGGTTTCGGTGGAGTCGTTTGAGAGGCGTTGCAGTGCTGCGTTCGAAAAAATCGGCCAATCCGTTCTACGCGTTGTTAGTAATTGCGGGCCTGGCGTTCGTCGTGACCGCGACGGCGTACGTCGTGATGGCGTTCCGCGAAGCGCGGCCAGACGAGGGGCGTGGGCTGGCTGCGTCGTCGTCAGCCGTGTCGCAAGTTGAGCATCCTCTGATGGTATGGATGCGTCACCACGGCGACGCGGCACTCCTCACGGAGCTCGGCTTTCTGGCCGTGTTTACATTCGGCGCGATCGGCACCGATGACTTCTGGCAGCGACGAGCGCGTGCCTCGAAGTAAGGTCAAAATGATGCAAGTGAAAAATCGTGCAGAAGTACCGGCCAACGAAGTGACGATGGAAGGCGCGGCGAGCTGCCGCGTCCGCTGGCTGATTGGCGATCGCGACCAGGCCCCGAATTTTGCCATGCGCGAATTCGAGGTGGCGCCTGGCGGCCACACACCCAAGCACTTTCACGACTACGAGCACGAGATCTATGTACTCGCCGGCCGCGGAACGATCGTTGACGGGGATCAGGAAAGGCCGCTTGCCGCGGGAGACGTCGTATTCATCGCCCCGAATGATGTTCATCAGTTCCGCAATACGGGCGTTGAACCGATGCGGTTCTTATGCCTGATTCCGAACTCGGCCACCGGCAAGGATGTTACCGTGGTACCAGAGTGCGGCCTGGAGACTAGTTCCGCTTAGGGCTCAGCCACCCTAAGTTGCCGGCAAATTGCACGAAAACAGTATAGTCGTTGAGTTCCCGATGTCTGGGGATTGAAGTTTGCTGCCCGTTAGTTGGATTCGTCCAGACCGAATGACTGCGGCCTTCACGAAGAAGTTGGCATTGGTGCCGGCGTAAGTGCTTGACGAGGTCCTTCCGCTTCACGTAGCGATTTCTCCAGCGGGTTTCTCTTGAACTTCACTGCTCACACTTAAGTGTAAGTAAATCGGCTCCTCGAAATCCATTTCAGGATCGGTCGCATTGGGATCGGGCGTGGGCAACGGCTGCCCCAGTTCCAGCCGCGTTTCGGCAACATCGAGGAGCGCAAGAGTCAGCAAGTGCCGAGCTTCGGTGAGATCGGCCGCGCACGTGATGGCGGCAGGGAAATCCACAACCTGCGCGTGGACGCCGCTATCGACGAATTTGTAGCCAGCTTTATATCGCAACATTTCGTTCTGGGCGCAACGCGGGGAGGAGTAGCATGAAGGAAATCGCGGCGAGAATCAGCGCGGACGGTTCAGGTACCGCTTGTACAGCGAAATCGATGTATCCGGTGGAAGTGAACGGGGCTGACGGAATTGTATTCCCCCAATTTGAGACGATATTCAGCGTCAGGTGATACTCGCCAACTCCGAGTGTTCCCAACGGATGTAAATACTCATGCGGTCCATAGACCGTAGCCGTAACTGTGTCCAAATAATCAATCGATGCGTTAACGACAATCTGCTGCCCCGACATCATATGCGACACAGACA
>DASZZA010000310.1:0-2636 GCA_035545135.1 Lacipirellulaceae bacterium
GCGGCAACGGTTCTTTGAACAGAGTGTCGGACGCGTTGGACTTTTTGACCGCCCTATCGCGCGCCGAAACCTGCGACCTCGCTGTCTGGGCTGCCTTTAACCCGGATTATTCATGGCTGCGGGAATAAAGATGCCTCCGGCAGGCTCTAAGGCATTAAGGAAAGTCACCTTAAGGCCGCGCACGGAGGCATGTAGTGGATCAGCAGTCTGTCTTTCAGATTACCCTGGATTTTTTCGATGCCAAGCCCATCGTTGTTGAGCCCACAGCCGGACAGTTGACCTCGGACGCGGGCCTTCTGCCGTTTCGTCAGCTCGATGAGCAATTAGGCCTCACTCGCCAGTTTGCCGACGCGCTCACCGATGTTCGCGCCGCAGTTCAGGTGGACCACACCTTTCTGGAAATGGTTCGGATGCGGGTCTATGGCATCTTGGCCGATTACCCGGATCAAAACGATCATGACCGGTTGCGGAGCGATCCACTCTTCAAGATCGTGTGCGATCGCTCCATCGGCGACCGCGACTTGGCCAGCCAGCCGACCTTGTCCCGGTTTGAAAACGCCATCGACGTTCGGTCCTTCTTTCGTTTGGAAGAGTTCCTGCTCGAGAGATTCGTCGCTTCGTTCAGCGAACCGCCGCGTGAGCTGACGCTCGATATCGACTGCTTCGACGATGCCACCCACGGGCAGCAGCAACTGACCTTTTTCCATGGCTATTACGAGCAATATCAGTACCTGGCACGGGCCATCACCTGTGCGGAAAACGATCTTGTGTTGGCGATCTGCCTGCTGTACGGCAGCGCCCATCCGACGTTGGGCGCGGCGGACGACATCGAGCGTGTGGTGCGGCGGCTGCGTCAGATTTGGCCGGATGTGACCATCCACGTGCGCGGCGATTCCGGCTTTGGCGCCCCGGTCATGTACGAGCAGTGCGAGCAAAGCAACGTGCTTTATTCGTTCGGCCTGGGAATGAATTCGAGGCTCAAAACACAGAGTGAAGAGACGCTCAACGAAGCTCTGCGACGTCGCGAGGAGACGGGTCAGGACCAGCGATTATTCTGCGCCTTCTGGTATCGGGCGAAGTCCTGGACCCAGGCACGTTGGGTGACGGTGAAATGCGAGGTCAACGCGCAAGGCACCAATCGCCGCGCCGTGGTGAGCAACCGGCCCGGAGCGATGGTGATGCCGGCGGCAGCCTATGAGGAGTATGCGAATCGCGGTGAAAGCGAGAATCGGAACAAAGAACTGAAGCGCGGTTTCGAGGCTGATCGGCTGAGCGACCACCGCTATTTCGCCAACCTCTTCCGGCTCTACCTGCACACGCTTTCTTACACCTTGCTGGTTCACATGCGGCGTCTCGTTGCCAACCCACCGGCCGAAGAGCCGCAGCAGGAGTTGCCGAACGAGGCGTTGGCCGGGCGTCAGCGTCGTCGCCTGCACAACCATCGTCGCGAGTGCGATCCTCTTGGAGAGGGTCACGCCTGCACCTGGCGAACGCGTCTGATCAAAGTGGCCGCCTACATCACGGAGACTTCACGTCGGATTGTTGTCCGCCTCTCATCGAGTTGGCCCTATCTCGACCACTATCAAGCCGTCAGCCAGCAAGTCTTGGCCGGGGCTTCCCCCAACACCAGCTAATCGCTGCGCAATCCTGCCTCTCGTAGGCCTTCCAGTTCGTCACTCTCGACCTGGGGGAAAGGGGGCACTATCGGCCCATCGCCACCGCGACGGCCACCAAGCCGACTTCCGACCGTCCAGACATTGTCGCCGCTCCGCGGCAACCACCTCGTGAATAATCCGGGTTAGTTGGCTACGTCAAAGCCTGCGCTTCTCGCCGGGGCTGGTCCATCCCGAATCAACTCTGCAAACCGCGCTTCAGCCATACTGGGCATGAGACGTGGCCACGCTGCCGCTTAGCTATCCGACAACGCCCGAGATGCCGACTTCGGCCGTAACGGGCTGGTGCAACTGAACTACTACCGGCTGAAGCCGGTAGGTTGGGGGAAAATCGTGGCTACGGACTGAAGTCCTCCGCTCACGATTTCGTAATGCGAAAATTGTCACCACCATCGTCGGGCTCGGTGCCTTCCTGCTGGCGGATGTACTCCTGGACCACCTCGTCCGTGACGTTGCCGCTGGAAGCCACGAAGTAGCCCCGAGCCCACAAGTGCCGACCCCAAAACGCCTTTTGCAGATGCTTGAACTCCATCAGCAGCTTTCGCGAGCTTTTGCCCTTGATGTACTGCATGATCTTGCTCGGCGACAAGTTCGGAGGGCAAGACAGCAGCACATGGACGTGGTCTTTCGACACCGCCCCTTCCAGAATCTCGATCTCGTTCGTTCGGCAAACCTCTCGCACCAATTCGCGCAGCCGCATTCCGACCGCGTCGACCAGAATCGGCTTCCGGTATTTTGTGATCCAGACAAAATGGTATTTCAGATCAAAACGACTGTGCGAACCCGTACGGTATTTTTCCATCCCTCAATCATATCCAAGCGAACAACCTGAAGGTTTCGCCTGAAGGCGAGGGTTTTAGACCCATCGCAAGGACAATAATAGGGCGCAGGATGTTACCACGTTGATGCAGTCCGCCAAACGCAGTTGCATTCGACCGCCCGAGCGATGGGCGTGGTACGCCT
>DASZZA010000311.1:0-3405 GCA_035545135.1 Lacipirellulaceae bacterium
CTTCCTGCAGGAGTTCCACCAGGTGTTCTGGATGATCCCAATCATGGGGTTCTGCTTGTTGTCTCTGTTTGCCGGCTACGCCATTTACTTTCCCGAGCTGTTCCCCACCTATTTGCGAAGTACCGGCACAAGTTTTTGTTACAACGTTGGTCGCTTCGTCGCGGCCGCCGGGCCGTTCCTTTTGGGTTTACTTACCGAGCATGTATTCGCGGACACCGAGTCGCCTTTGCGCTATGCCGGGTTAGCGATGTGCGCCATTTTCGTTTTAGGTTTGATTGTTTTGCCGTTCGCGCCGGAAACGAAGGACCAGCCGCTGCCGGAATGAGGCGCGAGTGGCGAGGAACGTCCCTCGTCTCCACTCTCCTTGGGAACGCACGACGCCGGACGTTCTGCATCCGGCGGGGCTGGCGCGTTCGCCGCAGAGCGGCCGGATATACTGTTCCCACGCAGAGCGCGGGAACGAGCATGATCCAGACTTACAACCCGGAACGGGTTGGTATCGCAGCCGCATGACACCGACGCTTTCGGCGTTGTCCCGTTTGTGACTCGAAACCTGGGGTAGACCGCTTCGCAGCCAACCCCCAAGCTGAATGACTCAATCCCTTCGGGATTGGCAATCGACAGCAGTTGCATAATGTTGTTACGCTGCGGGTTCCGATCCAAACGTCTTGAGGGCAATTCGGATCATGACCTACGCACCAACTTCTTGCGAGCGTCTTCATCGTGTAGTAATCGTCGGTGGTGGCTTCGGTGGGCTGAATGCGGCCCGGGCATTGCGTCGTGCTCCCGTGCGCGTCACGCTCATTGATCGGCGCAATTTTCATTTATTCCAGCCGCTGTTGTACCAAGTGGCGACGGGCGGCCTTTCGCCGGCCAACATCGCAGCGCCGCTGCGGTGGATTGTCGAGCGGCAAAAGAATTGCGATGTGCTCTTGGGCGAAGTGCACGGATTCGACGTCGCCAATCGCCTGGTGCAATTCAACGGCACACCGGTCCCTTACGATACGCTGATTGTCGCGGCCGGAGCGCGGTACAGCTACTTCGGCCATCCTGAGTGGGAAACGGTTGCGCCCGGGCTAAAATCGATCGAAGACGCGACCGAAATTCGCGGCCGGTTCCTTTCCGCATTCGAGCTGGCGGAACGCGAGACGGATGCTCAGCGACGACGCGTTTTGCTGACGTTCGTTGTGGTGGGTGCGGGACCAACCGGCGTCGAGATGGCAGGCACAATGGCTGAGGTCGCGCGGTTCACGCTTAAGCATGAATTCCGGAATATCGATCCATCGGATTCGCAAATCCTGTTGGTCGAAGCGGGCGACCGCATATTGCCCGCGTATCCACCAGATCTGTCCGCCAAGGCCGAGCAGTCGCTCGAACGGCTTGGCGTGGTGGTGCGCACCAAGACGATGGTGACGAACGTGGCGGGCGACCACGTGATGCTCAAATTCGGCGGCGCCGAGGAGCGGCTGGCGACGCGGCATATCATCTGGGCGGCGGGGGTCGAGGCATCGCCGCTCACAAAAGCATTGGCGGAGACAACGGGCGCGAAGCTCGATCGTGCGGGACGCATCGCGGTCGAACCCGACCTGTCGCTTGCCGGGCATCCGGAGATATTCGTTCTCGGCGACATGGCGAACTACTCGCACCAGGACGGCAAGCTGCTGCCCGGCGTCGCGCCCGTGGCGATTCAGCAGGGCCGTTTCGTCGCAAGACTGATCGCGGCTCGGCTTCGCGGTCAAACACTGCCGGCGTTTCGATATAAAGATCGCGGCAACATGGCGACGATCGGCCGGTCGGCAGCCGTGGCCGACCTGGGCAATGTGCATCTGAGTGGATTTGTGGCGTGGCTGATGTGGCTGGTCGTGCACCTTGCGAACTTGATCAGCTTCGGAAATCGGCTCCTGGTGCTCGTTCAATGGGCATGGAACTATACGACGTTCGACCGATCGGCTCGGCTAATTACAGGACAAGCGGCCAGGCGCGAAGAACGGGGAGTGAGTGGCGAGGCGCGAGACAAGACCAGGTAGTTTCCGAATTCTCGCGGCCTCGCAACTCGCGCCGCGCGCCATTACAATGTGGGAGACGCGTTCCATTTTCCCGCCCAGGAGGTCCATCATGAGCAAGCAGACTCGTCGTACGTTCTTGAAGCAAGCGGCCGGTGCCGCGGCGGCTTGTAGTGTCTTGTCGCAAACGGCGAGAGCGGATGTTAATAGCCAAATTCGCATGGCGACGATTGGCTTCAATGGGCGCGGGAAAAGTCATATCAAGGGTTTCCATAAACATTTGGTCGCGCTCTGTGATTGCGATGCACAAGTGCTTGGTAACACCGCAGAGTCGTTCGAAAAGGAGTACGGGCGCAAACTGGAAAAGTTTTCCGATTTTCGCCGGCTGCTCGATCGCAAGGATATCGACGCGGTGTCGATCGCCACGCCGAATCATACACACTCGTTAATTGCGATTCTGGCGGCGCAATCGGGAAAAGACGTATACGTCGAGAAGCCGATCAGCCAGCGCGTGTGGGAAGGCCGACAGCTTGCGAATGCGTCTGACCGCTACAAGCGAATCATTCAAGTTGGCACTCAGGGTCGTTCGTCTCAAGCGATTCAACAGGCGGTCGAGTATGTGCACAGCGGCAAGCTTGGCCGCGTGCAGTACGTCGTCGGCACGTGCTACAAGCCGCGGCCGTCGATCGGCAAGATCGACCATCCGCTCGCGATTCCGAAGCAGCTCGATTATGAGCTGTGGTGCGGGCCGGCGGCGAAGGTCGATCTCTATCGGCCGGTGCGGAACTCGATGGGCGGTTATAACCCGCATTACGATTGGCATTGGGATTTCAATACCGGCTGCGGCGACATGGGCAACCAGGGCATCCACCAGATGGATATTGCCCGCTGGTTCCTCGGCGCGACGGCTTTATCGCCGCGGGTGGTGAGTTTTGGCGGCCGGTATGGCTATGAAGACGCCGGTAACACGGCGAACACTCAGGTTGTACTGCACGACTATCCGCAAGCGCCTCTGTTGTTCGAAACTCGCGGGCTACCGAGCTCGAAGGAGGCGCGGAACAATTTCGGCACCTGGGCCCGATCGATGGACAACTATCGCGGTTCGCAGGTCGGCGTCGTCGTTCAGTGTGAGCGGGGATCGGTTCTGTCGACGAGCCGGTACGATTTGACCCAGGCGTTCGGTCCCGCCGGCGAGTTGATCAAGTCGTGGAAGTCGCCCAACGGCGCCGAACCCGTACACTTCCAGAATTTTTTGGACGCGGTTCGGTCGCGCAAGCGGAGCGACTTGCACGCGGATGTGCTGCAGGGACATTTTTCGAGCGCACTGTGCCACACGGGCAACATTTCGCACCAACTTGGTGAACCGCGGACCGCGAAAGAGGTTTTGGCATTGGATGGCGTC
>DASZZA010000312.1:0-4419 GCA_035545135.1 Lacipirellulaceae bacterium
ATGGCGATGTCGGTGTTCGAGCGGCGGGGGGAAATTGCGACAATGCGAGCCATCGGATGGCGGCGGGGACGCGTCGCTCGGCTGATCGTGGGTGAAGCCGCATTGTTATCGATGATCGGAACAATTCTGGGCATTGCGCTGGGCATTGCGGCCACGATTACGCTCGCGCATTGGAAAAGGACGTCGGGGCTTGTGCAGGGCGACATTTCCGTGCGGGCGATCGTCGAGGGAACCTGCGTTGCCGCCGCGATCGCATTGGCCGGGGCGGCGTTTCCAGCATGGCGTTGCACCAAGATGCCGATTGCCGAAACGATGCGAACCGGCTGACGTCATTGGCCCAGGCTGCGGCGAAATTTGCGCACCATTTCTTGGGCGACAATTGGCAACTTCGAGCGCAACAGATTGGTGCCGTGGAACCAGCCTTGGGGCTCGACGAACGCGACATGGTATTCAATGAAGATCGCTCCAGCCGGTTCCGCGAGACGCGTGGCTTTGACGTAGGATCCTAATCCGACGTAATGTTGAAGCGGGCCAAGTTGACGCTGCCCTGCGTCGTCAAAGGAAAGTGACCGCCAACTATTTGGGTATTCGGCGTCGTTTGCAAATCGCGGATCGGCGATGGATGCGATGATGACGGAGTCACTGGTTGTCGTTTTCACATTTTCGGTGGTCAAGCTGATACGTACTTTTCCCAGCAGTGTCGACGCCACGGCGATCCAGCGAGGATCGTCGGGATTTCGACCGGTCGCGATCCCCCGTTTGCGAAGCTCGTCGCTGGAGAGAACTTTGGTGCGCCCACCGTCGTCGCTATGATTGTTGGTTGCGGCCAGGTTGAGTTGCTTTTGGAGGTAGTCCTCGCCGCCAATCGTATTGAGCGAACCGTAGGCCACAAAATACAAATCGACTTTGCGGACCACTGGGCCGGTCTCAGCGGTTTTATCGGAGATTTTTAGTAAGAACGGACTCACGACTGATTCGCGTGCAAATGTGTCCCAGTCGTAGCGTCCCGCGATGAGTGCTTCAATCGTTTGTCGCTGCTGCTGTGCGTACATGCCGTCCGGCAGCGCCGGCTTTGGTAGTTGCAACGTGTCGTGTGGCGAGAGTTGCACGCCCCGACCGACCAGGGCGTCGTAGACGGCGTTGGAAGCCGCGCACCGGTGCGTCGGTGCCATCAGGAGAAAGACCAACGCATAAATCCGTTGCAGTCCGCGAGAACCGAACAGCCGCATCGATGCGCGAAGAGGGCTACTTACCGAGCGCGGCTTCGGCAGACGGTTCCATCTGCCACAGATACAGGAAGCACGGAAGTTTCGATCTGTCGAGTCCCGGTACATTGATGGGGATGATCGTTTTCTGCAGAGGTGTGTTCGGCGTGATGGAGTACGGCGACAAAACCGGATCTTCGCGGCGATGGTAAAAGACCACGTCGGCGTAACCGACGCCAGCCATCGTGCGTACCAGCGCAACCGCATTGTCGAGGTAGCCGATCTGGTCGATCAAGTGCAGATCGCAAGCCGTTTTGGCGGTAAAGACACGTCCATCGAACGTGGACTCGATTTTGCCATCAACCATGGGGCGGCCTTTCAGCACCACGGTGCGGAAGCGCGCATGAAACTCATCGGCCATATTCTGCAAGAGCTTTCGATTCTCGGGACTTAGCGCTTTGATGGGGCTGCCCAGATCGATGTTGGCGCCCGACTTAATTGGGATGCCAAGGATATTGAACTGGCCCATCAAGTCTTGCAGGTTGTACACATTCAAAATGCAACCGATGCCGCCGGTGATGCTGGTGGGATGGGCGACGATTTTGTCGGCTGCAACTGCCAGATAGTATCCGCCACCGGCGGCGACGTCCATCAAACAGGCGACAATGGGCATGCAGGTGCGGTGTTTGAACGCGGTGAGATCGCGCCACATGATGTCGGTAGCAGTCACGCTGCCACCTGGCGTGTTGATGCGAATCACCACGCCGCGCACGCGCGGGTCACATTCGATCGCGTCGAGTCGTTCGCGGAAGGAAGACACGGGATTTTCACCCCACGAGCCAAGGCCGGTTGCATCGCTGTCGAGGAGCAGGCCATCGACATCGACGACGGCGATTCTTGGCGATTGCGGGTTTTGCGGCCAGTGGGGTACGCCCATCGCCGTAACAGGTTGCAGTAGCGGCGTTGGGGCGAGCTCTGCTTTGAGGTTTCCAGTGGCGTCCACATTCAGGTTGCCGGTTGCGTCGACGTTGGCGCGCGTGTCGACACGAAGCGGCTGAGCGCAGCCGAGAATGCAGACGAGAAGCACGACTGGGATCAATAGGCTGAACCAGCTATGGTGGACCGCAACGTGCTGACCACGACTCGACACGTGCAGGCCGAACGGGGCCGTAGTTGCGGCCAAGCCGGCGTCAGATTGAGGCTGTGGCCGGAGCATGGTTTGTAACACAGTTCGGTAGGCGGAATATGGCACGTGATCTTTATGGCCGCTAGCGGTAAGACAGTCGCGGCGGATTATTTCATCCTGGGCGAGGATGTCGAGATCAATACGGGCATTGGTAGCGGCGCCGGCAAAGACAACGTGCCGGCTGCTATCAGTGCCGGGCGAGCCGCGACGTGAGGGCAGTCTTTCCCGCCGTTTCACAACATTTTACAAGTGCTATTGTGTGATATCGGCTATTAACCAGACTCGACGAATCCCAACGCGATTCCATCATTCAGCCAGGGGTTGGCCGGCTTGGCGAGCCTACTCCGGGGTAGATAGACGAACCAACCTACAACCCGGAACGGGTTGGTATCGCAGCTGCATGACACCAACGCTTTCAGCGTTGTCCCGTTCGCGACTCGAAACCTGGGGTAGGCCGCTTCGCGGCCAAACGCCGGGCTGAATGATTCAATCCCTTTGGGATTGGCAATCGCCAGAACTTGCATAATGTTGTTCAGCGAGCCGCTCGACGTCGCGGAGACAGTGCCAATGCGTACGGCTGAATGCAGGCGAAGTTTCCCGCAGGCTCGCTTTAATTGCTGCTATTTTTACAGCGACGCCTTGATCAGTTTTCCAACTTCAATCACAGTGACCGGAACAAGTGAAAGGGCGACGATCAGTATCCAATCGGCGACGCTGCACGAGACCACGTCAAACACAGGTTGGGCAAACGGTAATAGAGAAACGGTCAATTGCAGCGAGACCGAAACGGCCATTGCCGCGAGCAGAGTCGGGTTTGTAAGCAGCCCCAGTTGCGGCATGGTGAGTCGCTGGCTACGGCAACCAAGGGCGAAAAAGATTTGTCCAAACGAAGTGATGCAAAACGTCGCGGTCCTTGCCTGGGCTAACTGCGTTGGGTTGCCGCGATAGATTAACCAGAAGCCCGCGATCGCGACTGTGGCGATTAGTGAGCCGTAACCAAGAATTCCAATGCCGTTTCTCCAAGTAATCACGCCCTGCTGAAGAGGGCGCGGCGGGCGGCGCATAATTCCGCGCTCGGGCGGTTCCATGCCGAGCGCGAGCGCCGGCAGTCCGTCCGTCACAAGGTTGATCCAAAGGATTTGAACGGCGGTGAGCGGAACCGGCCAGTCGAGCAGAGCCGCGACAAACATCACGCCCACTTCAGCTGCATTGCACGCCAGCAGGTAGTGAACGAACCTTTGAATATTGTCAAAAATGCTGCGGCCTTCCTCAACAGCATTCACGATCGAGGCAAAATTGTCGTCCGTGAGCACCATGTCGGAGGCTTCTTTGGTGACATCGGTGCCGGTAATTCCCATGGCAATGCCGATGTCCGCGACTTTGACTGCCGGAGCGTCGTTCACTCCGTCGCCAGTCATTGCAACGACATGTCCAAGCTTTTGCAGCGCGAGGACAATGCGCATTTTGTGTTCGGCAGCGACCCTGGCGATGACGGAAAAGCTTGAGATTTGCGCGGCTAGTTCCTCATCGGACATGGAATCGAGTTCCAAGCCGGTAATAGCCCGGTCACTCGGCTGGGAAATCTGCAACTCGCGGCCGATGGCTAGAGCCGTGGCTGGATGATCGCCGGTAATCATGACGGCTCGGACGCCGGCGGCCCGACACTTGTTTACGGCATCGAATGCTTCTTCTCGCGGGGGATCGATCATGCCTACCAGGCCTGCGAAAACAAGATTGTGTTCGTAGTCGCTGGATGTGATTGCTGATTTGCCAGCAACGGAAGACATTTCGCTGGGGTACTCTTTATAGGCAAGTGCTAAAACGCGCAGGGCCCGCGCCGCCATGTTCGCACTGGCATGCAAGATTTCGTTTCGGCGTTCATCGCTCAGCGGCTGAACGGCACCGGACTGCCGTAGGGCTACGCACCGGTCCAGCAGGATTTCGGGCGCTCCTTTTGTGTAGACGACGAGTCTTGACTTATCAGCAGCGACGATTACCGACATGAGCTTACGCTGCGAGTCGAATGGA
>DASZZA010000313.1:0-2246 GCA_035545135.1 Lacipirellulaceae bacterium
CTGCCGTTTCATCGAGTTGTGTCGGCGACGCGACTGGATACGTTGCTATTGGTCGCTGATGAGAAATCTCGACGGTTCCAATTTGCGCTCGGGCTAGATATGAACGGTCCGACACATGTTGCACTGGGGTTGCTCGGGACCAATCAGCCCATGGTATGTGCAGCGGCTAATCCGCTTCGCTCGCCGCGTGGATGGTTTCTGCACGTTGGGGCGAAAAATGTTTTGTTTACGTACGTTGAACCGCTCGATAGGCCAGCGAGTGGACTTCGGTTGCGTCTGCTGGAAACCGACGGGCGATCGACCCGAACGAGCGTGGCTGCCTTTCGCCCGTTTAAGGCGGCATGGATCAGTGATTTCCGCGGGAATCGGACCGATGTATTATCAATTATCGATGGGCGGGCCGAATTAGACTTGGCATCCTATGGCTGGGTACAGATTGAAGCGGAATGGTGAGTTGTCCGTTGTCCTTGGTCCGCTGTCAGTTGCTTTCAGCGGGGTCACGAATTGCAACTAACAACGGACGACGGGGTGCGGACCAAGGACAACAATGATCGTAACCATCGATGGACCTGCCGGCGCCGGGAAGAGCAGCGCAGCACGTGAGCTGGCGAAGCGGCTAGGCTTTCGATTTCTCGATACGGGGGCGATGTATCGCGCGGTTACGCTGGCGGCGCGCGAACGAGGGCTCGATCTGGCGGGCGCCGCCCAGCTTGCGCAGCTCGTACGCACGATACGTGTGGAGCTGGCGGGCGACCGGGTATTGTTGGATGGTAAGGATGTGACGGCGGCGATCCGTAAGTTTGATATCACCACGGCGATCCATCATGCTGCGGATAACGCCGCCGTTCGAGAGCAACTTGTAATTTGGCAGCGACAGGCAGCGGCAGGTGGCGATGTGGTCACCGAAGGACGCGACCAGGGAACCGTCGTCTTTCCCCACGCAGAATGCAAGATCTTTCTCATTGCGGATGAGCAGGAGCGCGCCCGGCGACGACACCGCGACCTGCTGGCCCGCGGCGAAGAGATTCCGTTTGAGGAAGTGCTGGCGAACCAGCGGCTACGCGATCAACGGGATCAGTCGCGGCCGGTCGGCGCTCTTCGGAAGGCGGCTGACGCGATCGAAGTGTCGACCGACGGCCTGTCGCCCGACGAGGTGGTCCTTAAGTTGGAACGGATTGTACGGTCGAAGCAGTCGAGATGAGGATGCGGGTTGCTAGATGCGGGGGACAGGAAAATTTCATCCGGAATCAAGACGTTATTTTTCTCCCCCTGGCATGCTCATGTATCCGATTCATGCAAATTGAGAAATCATGAAGCGAAAGAAACTTGCCGCCTGGTTCTGGTATGCCATGTTGTGGTGCCCGTGTTATGCGATTAGCCAGGTGTGGTTTCGGTATCGATTTATCGGCAAAGGCCATGTGCCGGTGAATGGGCCCGTGCTGTTGGTCTCAAACCATCAAAGCCACCTCGACCCAGTGCTTGTCGGTTTAGCCTGCCCGCGGCAACTGAAGTATTTGGCGCGACAAGGCTTATTCTTCTGGCCCTTCAGCTTGTGGATTCGCTCGCTTGGCGCCGTGCCGATTGATCGTGAACGCGGGGCGATCGGCGGAATCCGTGTCACGCTGGACCTCCTCAAAAGAGGCAACGCGGTTCTCGTCTTTCCAGAGGGCTCCCGTACGCCGGATGGCAAATTGCACGAATTCCTGTCGGGCTTTTGTCTACTTGCACGCCGCGGCGGGGCGGCAATCGTTCCGGTGGCCATCGAAGGCGCTTTCGGCGCGCTTCCGCGGGGCAGCGCGTTCGCGCGGCCGCACCCGATCACACTTGCATTCGGTCCCGCGGTCACGAAGGAACAAGCGGCCAGCCTTACCGACGACGAGTTGACTGCGATGGTTGAGAGGCGAATTCGCGCGATGATGGGGCAATCCGTTGTTCCAGACGATCAATCGACGAATCGAGTGGAAGCGTGCTCGCCATGCGTTCAAAAAGCGTAAGAAGCGCCTAGCTATGAATGCCGGCCAATACGTCTACCGATGCCCCACGGCATGAGTGCAAGTAAGAGCATGAGACTGCTCGGCTCGGGCACATTGGCCAAGGTGGTCGACCACGCTAATCCATATTGGTCGGTGTTCATATTTCCGACATTATCGAACATTTCGCCAGTCCAGCGGACGCGGAGTGTGTACTGGCCAGTCGTCGGTATTGCAAATGAGAAGTGCTCGGTGTTGTTGTATTGGCTGTCAGAG
>DASZZA010000314.1:0-3271 GCA_035545135.1 Lacipirellulaceae bacterium
ACCCGAAAAGCCACGTCGGCGAAAATCTCGGTGAAGATCCCGCCCAGTCCCACCATGACGCAAGGCCCGAAGCGCGGATCGATCAGCCCGCCCACCACGAGTTCCACACCTTGCGCTTCCGCCTGCTCCTCAACCAGGAAGCCTTCCGCGTCGATGCCGGCCTTCTGGGCCGCGACAGACATCTGCTGGATGGCGCCGGCGACTTCCTTGGCACTTTTCAGTCCGATACGGACTCCCCCAAAATCGCTTTTGTGCGCCCCTTCACGTGTCAGAACCTTCGCCACGAGCGGATGCTTCAGGCCGGCCAAAGCCGGTTCGGTCGCGTCAGAGTGGCCGGCGATCCGGATGCCGTGCGGAACCGTTATTCCCGAAGCCGATAAGAGGCTCTTTGCAACATCTTCGGCAAGCGCCCGTGCTCCGTTTCGGCGGGCTGCCGCGCACAGATCGATTGCCTTGTCGTGCCAATCCTGCTTCCATTCGATGGATACGCGTTTTCTTTCCGTCTGTTGAATCGTAGCCATCGATATTCCCAGCGATCTTCCAATGAGTGAGTTCGTTGTCGCGAGATCGGTCGTACTGCGGCGTAGCCGGCTTCATTCGAGCATCCAGTGAACCGGTCGCACACCGGGAACGTCAGCCCGGAAATGGACGAGACGGTCCATTTTCAGGGAACCGACATACACTTCGCGCAAATCGGACCCGCCAAACGTCACGGATGTCGGAAAGGACATCCGCTCACCGCCGGGATCCAGCGCGACGACAACGGGCTCTTGCGACGGGGGGATGGCGATCAGCCCGTTCCGGGTGATTTCAGTGACCCAGAGCACGTCCTCCGAATCCACGGTAACACCGTCCACCAGAGCGCCGGGCCACAGGCCGTCGGGACCGAAAATCCTTCGGTTGGACAGTTCGCCCGACCTCGCGACATCGAATGCCGTTATTCGCCCGCGCGCCGTTTCGGCGACGTAAAGCACCGTTTCGTCTGTATTGAAGCGTATTTCATTCGTGAAATAGAAGCCGTCCGCGACGACGCGGGCACGATTGTCTTCGATCAACATCACATAGCCATCGGGCCGGGGCTCTTCGATCGCCAAGCGTCGGGGGTTTGCCAATGTCGACACCGAAACCCACAGGCGCCAGGCGCTGTCGAAAAGCACGAAGTTCACGGCGCCAAGCGGCTTGCCGTCCAATTCGTCCACAACGGTCCGGGAAGCGCCGGAACGTTGGAGACGCTGTATCGAACATAGATCGATATTCGCGATGACGAATGAACCATCCTTGTCCATCGCGATACCGTTGGGCGCGCCGCCAACCTGTCCGATTCTCGTTTGCGCGCCGTCGGGCGACAGCTTGAGCACGCCGCTCTTGTCGTCCGAGATCCACAACACACCATTGTGCTGCGCCAAAATGCATTCGGGCCTGCTTAGACCGGTTCCACGATAATCGATCCGCTCAAGGGACACGCTGTAATCGAATTGAGACAACAGATACGTCCTCTGTTCATCGCTCGGAAGCGCATCAGCGGCTTCCGACCGAACTCGTGCCGACAATTGAGCGATCCTCGCCGCTGGCAACGCGCTCTATGCCAACATGTACTCACTGGACCTGGTTCATCGATTGAGCAGTCGATCGCGACAAATATTTCCTAATCTTATCACACTGAACCCTGGATTGTTAACATTCCTAATGTGAAATAATTTTCTGGACAAGCGTCAATGAGAGACCCGCAAAGCGGCCACAATGGACACAAAACTGGAGCGGGGTGCATTCCGACAAATATCTGCCCGATGAGATCGCCGCTTTCGTGGTCCATTGACCAACGACGAACCAACGAAGCGACAGCGAGCCGACCTTTCGCGGCACCCGCTTCACAGGTGATGGAGCGAATGCTCTTCTCGCTAAGTCGTCCATCTCTTTCCTATTCGGCCGAGGCGTTGCTCCGCCGTCGTGTTGCCTGCGATGGGCAGCAAAACGCTCGTCCGCCTCGGCGGCAGCCTTGCGGACAAGGATCAGGGCTGCCTTCGCGTCCTCGTCCTCAGAGAGAGCGTTTCTTCGGTCTTTGGTACGTCGCCTTGATGTCGACGGGGGATTGCCGCGCGGTGGAACGATGAGGAGCCTAAGAAGCTGAAATCATGAAGTTTCTTAGAAATTCTACCTACCGCAAAGACTGGCGGTGCTTACCATCTGAAGCGAACCGGTCCCGGTCTGAGATTTTTCTGTTTTCGCGGGAGAATAGGGAATTCGGGGAATCCGCCGATTTTCAGCTCGCCGCTACCGACATTCGCGACGAGAACCCGCCTCTTAAATCCCAAATTCCCTATGGCGCAAAACAGGACATTGTTTCGCAGATCAGGGAATTCGTTTGCGGGATCTGACCATTTTGCAGGTCTCACCATAAGGGGCGAGACATCGGAAAAACGCGTTTTCGAGATTTCTGACCTTGACGATCTACTCATCAGACCAGTAGCCTATGTTCCTTCATTTAGGAGGATGATCCATGAAAGTACCGTCGATATTTTCTGCCTTGCTGCTCGCTTCGGCCGCAGGATTTGCGGCCCTGACGCCAGCGGCCGCAGGCGACTACGTCGTCGGCGTGATCGTCCCCCAGAGCGGCCAGACCGCCTTCATCGGCGACAGCGCGTTGAAGGCGATGATCCTTCGCGCCGAGCAGATCAACGCCGAAGGCGGCATCAACGGCCACAAAATCAAGCTCGACGCCCAGGACGAGAAGTGCAATCCGACGAGCGCGGTGAACATCGCCCAGGAATTCGTCAACGGTTCCGGAGTAGCCGGCGTGCTCGGCCCCTTCTGTTCGGCGGATTCGATCGCGGTGAAGCCGATCTTCGCCCGTGCCAAGGTCGTCGACCTCACGGTCGCCTCGACCGCCGACGCGATCACAAAGGACTCCAAATGGACTTTCCAGATCGCCGCGCCCGACGGAGTCTATGCACAAACGCTTGCCAACTACGCCGCCGACCACGGCAAGAAAATTGCCATCCTCAACGACACGTCGGCCTTTGGCCTCGGCGCGTACGCGACAGTGGACAAGGTACTGAAACAGCGCAACGCCAACGTCGTCGCGCATGAACAGATCACGGCGGGACAGGCCGATCTCACCCCGCAGGTTCTCAAGCTGAAGCAGGCCGGCGCGGATTTCGTCGTCGCGCTAGTTCTCGGCGGCGACGCTGCCAAGCTCTGCCTCACCAGCCGCGATCTCGGCTTCAAGGCGCAGTTGGCGGGGCAGACGGCATGGTCGTTTCCAAACGTGCTT
>DASZZA010000315.1:0-8236 GCA_035545135.1 Lacipirellulaceae bacterium
GATTTAGCCCGACCATGGCGAACGGGCAAACAAGATCGCGGCCGATCCGGCGCTCACCAATCCCCCGCGGCGGCCATCCACAGAGCAATCGCGGCGAGCGCGGCGGTGTCGGCGCGCAGGATGCGCGGGCCGAGCGCGACCGGGCGGGCCTGCGGCAATGCGCGGATCGCGGCGCGCTCGGCATCGGTGAAGCCGCCTTCGGGGCCGATGGCGACGTGGGTCGGGATGCGCTGCGACCACTCGGTTTGCGACAACGGTTGGCTGTCGAAGTGCGCGACCAGGCGACGTGCACCGCCGATTTCGGATTTCGGCTTGCAGATGGCGGATTGGATCCAGTCGTTCCAACTGAGCGGCTCGGCGATATTCATCAAGCGGTTGCGCCCGCATTGCTTGGCCGCCTCGACGACCGCGCGGCGCAGGCGCTGGAGCGCGTTGCCCGAAGGTTGAGCAACGGACCGCTCCGTAACTAGCGGCACGAGAGTGGTCGCTCCTAGCTCGGTGAGCTTTTCCACCAGCCACTTCTGGCGATCACCTTTCGGAAGCGCAACGCCGACGACGAGCTGGAACGGCAATTCGCGGTCGGTATCGCGCCGCTCGATGATTCTCAGTTCGGCGTCGCTGCGACAGGGTTTCTCGACGACAGCCTCAAACTCACTGCCGCTATTGTCGAAAAGTGTCACGCGGTCGCCCGACACCGCGCGCATTACATGGAGCAAGTGATGGGCTTCCGGGCCATCGAGTGTGACGCGCTCACCCGTGATCGGTTGCGATATGTAGAAGCGTTCGGACATGGAAAGCTTTCAATCGCCAGATCGGCGGCCGGATGTCAGCCGCTCGGCGCTATTCTGCTAGCAGTGCATCGATTTCAAGCGTTATTTGGTGGCATTTCAAGTGCGGTTATTGATTCGGCCGACGATCACCAAAGCGCCTGTGCGAATCACCCCAAAATGTCGCCGGCACCGTTCGACAGCCCACCGGCTCCGCCGGAGATTCTTTACTACGACGGCACTCAATTTTTAATGCTCCCGCAGAACTCGGGCTCCAGCAAATTTATGTCAAATCAACAATCATTACCGCTGAAGCACTGGCGACTGGAGCGTTGGCCGTTTACCAACTCGCCCGGCATCGGCCAATTCTATCCAACATCGAGCCACAACGAAGCGCTTGCCCGGATCGAGTATCTCGTCGAAAGCAAACGCCGCTTAGGCGTGCTGCTCGGCGACTGCGGTGTGGGAAAGTCGCTGGTGCTGCGACTGGCCGCCGCTCAGCTCCGGCGACAAGGTTGCGCTTTGGCCGCGGTCGACGCACTGGGAGCGAGCACGCGCGAGTTCTTATGGCAGGTGGCGTCCGGACTGGGAACCACGCCGCGCGACGATGCCGAAGTGCCCTGGTTGTGGCGACAAATTGCGGATCGAATTTCGGAGAACCGCGCGCAGCAGGTCGATACCGTGCTGCTCGTTGACGATGCGGGTCAGTCAGGACCCGATATGTTGACCCAACTCGCACGGCTCGCCCGTTTGAGCCCCGCCCCCGACCGCTCCCCAGAACGAGAAGAAGTCCGCGGCGCGTGGACAATCGTACTCGCAGCGGGGCCGGCACAGGCGGCGCGGTGGGACGAAACAATTCGCAATTTGGTCGATTTGCGAATTGACTTGTACCCCTGGACTGCCGACGACACCATCGGTTATGTGCAAACTGCCCTCGTCGACGCGGGCCGTATAGAGCCGTTGTTCGACGAGGCCGCGCTCACAACGCTCCATGAACTCTCGGGCGGAGTGCCGCGGCAAGTTGCGCGACTGGCCGATTATGCGCTGCTCGCCGGTGCCGCGGCAGGAATAGAAACGATCGACGCACAGATTGTCGAAGCAGCAAGCGACGAAATCGACTGGCCGGCGGCGGCAATGTGTTAGCGTGAGGCACTCGCCTTGTCGCTACGAATCGGCGATTGCCGAATTCTTCAAGTCGCCCACCCGCTCGCGCAGGATTTCAATTTGCTTATCCAGCGCTTCGCGGTCGATCCGCACGCGGTCGAGGATCTTCGAACTAGAAGACTGAATCGTTTCTGCCGATTTACGAACCTCATCCAAATTGCCGGCCCGCTTCTCGATTTCGAGGATCGCCCGATCGATGGTTTCAAAATCCACTTGCTGGGCAGCCGACTGACGCTCCAACCGAAAGCACAACGCCCGGGCGGCAATCACCCCGGCTTTGAGAAATACGTCGCTCGTCGCGTCATCAGCGTCCCACACCACGATAAAATCGTTGCCGTACCGCGCGAACGGCTCCAAATTAGGCGGAGCCGTCTTCTTGGAAAAGACAAACACACCCCAATCGGCGCCGCGATTCTTGCGGGCCAATTCGATTTCCTCGCGGGCACGGGCCAGCGTGTAGCCACCCTCCTCTTTTGCTTCGACAGCGACCTTCGCCCCAGGGGCCGCGCTGTCCGGCCCGAGCTCGATCACGCAGTCGCCCACTTTGCAATTCTTAATGAGGCCCGTGGCGCGTCCAGTGGGCGTCGCCATGTCGCCGGCATGCTGCGATTGGCGGATCAGGAATTCGCAAACGGCATCTTGGAATACGAGGCCATGCCGCGTGCTTCGTTCCGATTCCTCGCGCTGCGTCACGATTTTCGCCAGCGAAACTTTCACCTCCTCTTGAAATTGCCGGTTCTTCTCGGCCGAGGCGTCGAGCAGTTCCTTCAGTTCCTTTTTCAATCGCGACAGGCACGAGGTATCGCTGTCTAGCGAAAACTCGTTCGTGATCGTCCGCTGTGCCTGTGTCACATTCTGAACCAGCCGGCTGAGTGCGGAATTCTCCTCGTTGAGCGAAAACTCTTTGATGATGACGTCGATCTTCTTTTGAATGTCCTTGCTCAGGTCGCCATGGCTGTTGGTCAGTTGCGCGATGAACCGACTCAACGCGCCGTCCTTGTTGTCCAGCGAGAACTCTTTGAGCAAATGATCGCGTTGGTCGGCTAGTTGCTGGTCCACAGTTTTGTGCAACACGGTCAACAGCCCGTCCGACTGCTGTGGATCGAGCAGTTTCATGAGCTCGCTATCTCGGCCAACGTGAGCGACGAGCGTCCGCGCGAAAAGCGAGTTTTCGCCATCGATGAATCCCTTGAGAAGCTGCGAAAGCTCGCCGTCATTAGCCACAAGACGCTGGACCCGATCCGTAAACCGACCGTCCTTCGGATCAAAGTACTCCTTAAGTTTCGCTTCAATCTGGGTCTGCACCGATTGTTTATGCTCTTCGAGCGCTTTTTGCAGGCCGCCAAGGAAGCGATCCCCGTCGCGGCGGAACTGGTCGACCGCAATCGTGCCGCCCACATGCCGCAGTGCCACGACGCCGATTTTGAGCGCTTCGGCCGCGTATTGATTGCGCTCTTCGCCTTCCGGGTATTCCAACAGCGCGCGGATTACCTCACGATCATCGATCAACAATTCAAGCGATACCTGATCCGGGAACTCGCCATCGACAGTATCCGCCGTTCCTGCAGAAAAGGAACGGTAATTCGATGCGGACGACCGCTCGAATGTCGCAGACATACTAGGGACTCCTTTTCAATCCGCTTTCCAGCCCGGCGACAACCACGATGGCTGTACATGCGTCAATATGGCGGTTAGGTACTGAAAGCGCCAAGTGGTCAATGACACTCGATTTTGTCGGTGCAGCCGGAGTCGCAAGATATCGGTATCCACTCCACCTCGAGCGACCACCAGGAGTAGTGGCTGAATATTATGCGATTTTGCATGGAGACAGCATATTTGCACCGCGAAGCGGTTCAACTCCGCAGCCCAGGGTCGCGGCTCTGCCGCGCACCCGGGGATCGCGGGTCCGACAGCTTCGGTTACTCCGCAGGAGTTATACCTGTCGTTTGAAAATCCCACACCCTGATGTGTAACGCCTGCGGCGTAAACGGAAGGAGCGCGGCTTGTAAACCCAGGGTGCGCCGCTTCGCGGCGACCCTGGGCTGTGGTGTGAAACGCCCGCGGCGTACCACGAATTGCACGGCAACAAGTCCACAATGAGTTGTGCTCACTTGCATACAGTGGATACCCGCTTCGCACAAGAATTTGGAATTAGCAGGTCAACCGGACTCCTGCGAGTTCAGCTACTCCCAATATCAATTGTCATTGACTGCTAGTGTGTAGGGCCGCTTTTCTGGCAAGTGATTTTTCCGGCCGAAAACCACCCAGCACACGGTTCTCGATAAGTGCAGTCAAACGGCGACAAGCAGTTTCAAAACCGATCGGGGGCTGTCCCCTTTTGCGAAGTCTTCGGAGTAAAAGGGGACTGTCCCCCTCGCTCAGAACGGTTTTGAAACTGCTTCGAATGACTTTGACGGCGTTACTGTTTAAATGTATACTCATCCCTGGGCGTTTCCCCCTTTTCGTCGTCTCGGGACTTTCCTTTCATGCCAGGTTCAACTAAAGGTCGCGGCGCGGCGATTCAGCCGAACAATCCATACTCGTCGGTAAATGTCGAGACCGACCTGGAACAGGTCGTGAACGACGAGGACTACCTGTCCAAAATCGGCAAACCGCCGACCGAATACTTGCCCGACCTTTCGCAGTCGATCGTTGCGGAAAACGATAGCCCGGATGTCGGCTTTCACTACAGCGTGAACCCCTACCGAGGTTGCTCACACGGTTGCAGTTATTGCTATGCCCGGCCGGGACACGAGTATCTGGGCTTCAGCGCAGGCCTGGATTTCGAAACGAAAATTTTCGTGAAATTCCGGGCAGCCGAGCTGCTGCGCGATTTTTTGGCGCGCCCCAACTGGCGGCCCGAAACTATCGCCTTCTCCGGCGTCACCGATTGTTACCAGCCTGCCGAACAGCAGTTTCAAATTACGCGATCCTGTCTGGCGGTGGCCACCGAGTGTCGCCAGCCGGTTGGCATCATCACGAAGAACGCATTGGTCGTGCGCGATCTGGATCTCCTCAGGCAGCTTGCCGAACATCAAGCAGTACGCGTCTCGTTGTCGGTCACCACACTCGACGCGAAGCTGGCCCGCGCGATGGAGCCTCGCACCAGTTCGCCGGTAGCGCGGCTACGCGCCATTCGCGAGCTGTCGCAGGCTGGCATTCGCACCAACGTTATGGTCGCGCCAGTCATCCCTGGCCTCAACGACAGCGAGATACCAGCGATCTTAACCGCCGCGCGGCAAGCGGGCGCCGAAAGTGCCGGTTACGTGATGCTGAAGCTCCCGACGACCGTGCGACCAGTCTTTCTCGACTGGCTACAGCGTAACTATCCGGATCGTTCCGCTCGCGTTCAATCGCTGATTCGCTCCGTCCGGCGCGGCAAGTTGAACGACGCCGACTTCGGCATCCGGCAGGTCGGCAGCGGCAACCTGGCCGAAATCATCGCCGATACGTTTCGCATCTGGTCCTCGAAACTCGGCTACGACGAACACCATCAGCCATTAAACTGCGACGACTTCCGCCCGCCGCAACCAGCCAGCGGCCAAAGACAGTTATTCTAGTGGATGATCCACAGATCGTTCCGATCGTTCCGTCAACTAGGTCGTCGTGTCAAAGTGTATCAACGCAAGATCGGCAAGCGAATTGCCGCCGCCGTCGGTGAATGTGTTGATGCCGCGCCCGCCCTTCAGCTTCGTTCGCTTGCTCACGGTCGTGCCCGATATAGACAGCGAATCGTCGCCACCGCCCATCGACAGGCCGAGCGTACTAAAAGTCGATGTCGCAATCGTCACGCTGTCGGCATCTTTATGCGAATTAATCTTCGTTTTACCGATGACAGTTACGTTCGTCATCGACAACGAGTCGGTCCCTCGGCCGAGACCTACATTTAGTGCGCCGCTGAAGGTGGTGCCGCTAATGGTAAAAGTATCGTTACCCTTTTTTCCCGCCAACTTCGAATTCCCAGTGACCGTCAAACCGGTAATGCTGACACTGTCGTTTCCCGATTTCATGTTGATTTTGAGCCGCCCGGTAAAGCCCGACAGCGTCACCGCCGTATTGGATACTCCATTCACGTTCGTCGCACTGCCGCCTGCGTCGACGCCCGTCACAACTACGTCACCCGCATTCGTGCCAGCCGTGATCGTAATGCCATTGTCGAGCTTATCCCCTCGGATCACCAGATTGCCGCGAACAATATTGGCGGTAACGTCTCCTGCCAACATCTGGCGATCTTCGAGTGATTCAAAACGACACCGGCGACCACTACGTCGACGACGAACCATGGGATGTGCAGCCTATTCTGTGAACGGTTGAAAGACTTTCGGAGTACCTCCATTCTAGATAGTCCCCGCCAGAACTGCGAATGACATCACATTGAAGCTAGAATCCGGAATGTTCCGCCGAAAAAACCGATACGCCCGGCTTAACCGCAGCAATCGTCCTGGAGCTTGGCACGATTCGAATTTGCAGTCGTCCTCAGCTCAATCAACCCGTGGAAAAAGCTGGAGCTGGCCTCGATGAGGTTGGCGGTTCGACGAGCATTTCAGTTGGCGGCTACAGAGTTTTAACCGGCCGTTATGCGTCGAGAGCGGCGGGCGCGAAAGCGGGCGTCCTCGCTCTGCGCAACGGCTGAGCCATAGAGCCCGCAATCACAATGCCAAGGCCAATGCCTATACCAGAATGAGCGACGGTGGCCAAGTTGAATGCCGACCTATCAGTCGCCAGAAAGATTCTTCTTCAAGAAGTCGCCGAAGAAGTTGCTAACGCCGCCTGTGAAGGTGTTGATGCCACCGCCGCCGTTAAGTGTCGTGCTGGTTGTCACGGTGGTGGTGTCAATCGACAGTGAGTCGTCCGTCTTGCCTAGTGACACTCCCAGTCGGCCGAAATCCGAGCCGCTGATCGTCACCTCGTCGTGGGCGCCGCCCGTCTGTATTTTCGCGTTGCTCGCTACCGTAACGTTGGTGACCGAAACCGTATCCGGACCCTGACCGGTTTTTATGCTCAGGTTATGGTTCACGGTCACGTTATTGAGCGTAATGTTATCGGCGCCCTGGCCGCCTTTTAACGAAACACTGCCGTCAAATGTGACATTGCTGAGTGTGACGTTGTCGTTGCCGAGGCCCATGCTCAGCTTCACGCCCTTCGTAACGCCAGGAATCGTCACGGCGCCGTTGGATATGCCGTTGACGCTGGTGGCAATGCCATTACTGTCGTTTACGCCGGTCACCACGTATTCGAACGGGTTGACGCCAGCCGTGATCGTAATCGCGTTGTTGAAGTTGTCGCCCTTCACGATCAAATTGCCGTGCGAGAGTTGGGCCGTCACGTCGCCCGCCATCATGCGGCGATTCTCCAGCGATTCAAATCTGCAGCGGCGGCCGTTCATTCCTATGCGTGCCATGGTCGTGCACCCCTCGTCCGTTGGTGAGTTGTTCGGGTCGGTTTCGTTGTTGCGGGGTCCGGCCTGTGTTCAAAGATTGGCCGGCGAAACCACCTGTTAGCCGTATCGGAATTTTCCGGTTGTAACTCTTAATCCCAATTCAACGGTTGTTCGGCATTTGCGGTTTAATCGGGCGACGGCTATCATCGACTGCGCCTGAATTTCCCGCATAATCGCGCAAATCCAATTAATCGCTACAGATTAACACTCGAGCCGAGAGCCAGAAATGCGTCTCCTCTTGTTAGTCGTCATTGGCAGCGCGACGTTCGCCGCAGCAGCCAGGCTTTCGGCCCATGACGAGGACGAGCCACAGTCTACAGCGGCCGATGCCAGCCACGTTGTCATTCGAACGCGGGGCGACGCCCGAATTATCGAATCGAATGGCTTGCCAGATCACAAGCCGGGCCAGTTCCCAAATCGCGGCAATCCGAACACGATCCGCGCCCAGCGCTATCGCTTCGAGATGCCGCTGAAGCCGCGTGCCAACGACCGGCTGCGGCCGATCGACCGGTACATCTTCGGTGTGGCCGTGAACGGCGTCGTGTTCGATCCGGGCACGGCCGAAGTGTGGCGACCGGGCGACTCGATCGTGAACCGGCCGGGGCCCGAAACCCGCCGCCGACCGGGCGACGATCCGCGTCGCATTTGGAATTACGACGCCATGGGAGGCATGCACCTTGGCATCGATCAGAACCACGCGCACGTTCAGCCGACCGGTGCGTACCACTACCACGGTTTGCCGAACGGCTTGATCGCTCGCCTTCGCAAAGAAAAAGGCAGCAACCAAATGCTGCTCATCGGCTATGCGGCCGATGGCTTCCCGATCTATGCCGAGTATGGCCACAAGAAAGCGGATGACGCATCC
>DASZZA010000316.1:0-8732 GCA_035545135.1 Lacipirellulaceae bacterium
TTGGGCCGCCACCGACTGGTCCTATCCACCTCTGGCCGTCGGAAAACAGGGCCAGGACGTGAAGGCCGTCGCCATGATCTCGCCGCGCTGGTCCTACAATGGTCTGACCATGCAACGTCCAATGCAATTCCGGGCACTCAAGCAAAACGTGGCCTGGTTGCTTATTGGCGGGGAGAAGGACCCGAGATTTCACGCCGACCTCGATCGAATCAAAAACCAGCTCGAGCGATTTCATCCCGCCAAAGATCGGACCGGCGCCCGACGAACGAGCGGCCTAACCGTCGTAAACTTGCCAACGCGACTGCAGGGCGATTCACTTCTAACTCAACTAGGGCCTTCGGTTGAGGATGAGGTAGTTAAGTTCCTCAAAGAGAACGTCGGCGGCACACAGCAACCGTGGATCAGTAGGCGAAATCGTCTGCCATAGATTTGCTTTCATCGAGCGGATTCCCCGAGCAACTGTAAGAATCTTACTACTGCACCATCACCGGCGGCGCGAGTTGTGCCCGAGGAATGATTTCCTGAGTTGCCACCGGTCGAGTGGGAACCCAGTTCTCATGAATCATTTCACGATTGGATAACACCGTCCCGGAATTCGGTTGAAAACCCTGACTAGCCACTGGTGCGGCGACGCGCGGCGGAATCTTCAATTCCGCACCGATCGGCAATAAGTCGGGAGAGGTCAAAACATCGCGGTTGAGCTCATAGATCTCGTGGCTGCGCGCCGGATCGGAAAGGTATCGGCTGGCAATCCTCTCTAGCGAGTCGCCATCCACCACCACGTGCGTTCGCGGTCCGATGTCTTTGTCTTCTCGCTGCGGCCAAGGTGGCGGTGCAACTTCGCGTTGCGGATTCCCGCTTGCCGACTCTGTAAAGGAAGTTGCGACGGCGGCACGCGACAACGGCTTAGTGTCGGACGCCACAGAATCCAACAACAGCGGCGCCTGCCACCTCGCGGGCACGGTCGGAACATCCGTAAGTTTGGATGGGCCTGAAACGTCGGTGCCCGGTGGAACACGGCGAATCGCAACGGGCGATTGGGGATCTATTCCGATCGCTCGCGGCGCTTCATTTCGCAAGCGTGCTCGCGGCGAACGGTTCTCGCTGGCCGGCAGCGACGCATTTGGGACACTGTCGACCAATCGCGGCATTTCCGAAATGGGGCTTACATCGGTGCTGCTCGCACTGGTGCTAACTGGGTGCCCGAGTGGGGACGCGGAAATTGCGGCCTGGGTTCTTGTGACCGCGACGGGAGAGGGATTGGCAGTTACGTCGGGCAGCAAACTGGCACCTTCGGTGCGAAATCGCCCAGGGGATGCGGCGCCGGCAACCTGTGTTGAAATAAGCGATTGCGAAGCGTAAGTACCGTGAGACGCAAACGGTGACGACGGCAAAACCGGCTGGCCGAGAAACATGGCCACGCCAAAGCCGACGACAACTAGCGCGGACGCGAGCAGAACCTTCTTAAACCGAGACACGGAGAATCCTCAACATCGAGCGGGCGTGGCGATCACCAGCCCGGTGATGCCACACTCGGCGTGCGACGGGTTCGTCCGTGAACTGTCATCCAGACGGCGCGAGACGTGCACCATCTGCTTTATACTTCGTCCGACCCGGCGCTCCAGTTCGCACGGTTCGAGTCGTGCAAGAACTTTTCCGCGGAAGACGTGCAGACGGTGAGCTATAGAAAAACAGGTCTCAGCAAGTAAACCTTACCGGCTATAGCGAATAAAGGTCACTGGCGGGTATCACTTCCTGCCGAAGCTGTAGAGACTCCAACAAAACTCCCTCGTCCTTTTGGAGAGGGCCCGGGCGAGGGTGCCTTGGAATCAGTTTTGTTTGCGTTTCTTAAAACAAAGCGCCCAATCGGGACATTACCGCGCCGGCTGCATGCTACGCACATTTTGAGCAGGAACTTCCTTCGCCGGAGCAGCGCTTACGCCGCTGAGCCATAAGACAACTGGTGATGCGATGTACACCGAGCTGTAAGTACCTGTTACTATTCCGACCAGGAATGTGAACGCGAAGCTGTGCAGGCCCTCGCCGCCAAAAACGTAAAGAATTACGACGACGATGAACACGGTAAACACCGTCAGTATCGTGCGACTCAACGTCTGATTTACCGAGTCATTGACCAATTTTGCATTAATATTGGGAGACTTGCCTTTGATTTCCCGTAAGCGGTCGAACGTCACGATCGTATCGTTTACCGAGTATCCGATAATAGTCAGCAACGCGGCGACGATCGTCAGATTGATCTGAAATGATTCAATTCGCAGAGCCATCGCCAGCGATGGCACAGCCCGAACAATGTAATGACTAAGTGCGAGCATGCCAACAGCGACGAGAACATCATGGATAAGAGCCACGCCAGCGGCAATTCCGTACGCGGGCTTCGAAAATCGCAGCCATAAATAAATCACCATTGCCACCAGGCTAACCCCAATCGCTTCCAGCGCCCTGATCTGCATATCGCCCGAAACGCGGCCTCCGATCTTACTAGCCAGTGGGAAGATGGGGGTGGTTCGCATGGTCGCCTGGAGGGAATTCAACACGGCCTTTCCTGTTGTCTCATCAACGCTGGGAATGCGCAGGGTCCATTGTTTGTACCGCGCCGAACTACCGCGGCGATAATCGGGATTCGTGAGCGTCGGTGAAATGTGCAGATGTCCATTTTGAGTAAGAATCGCGACAAGCTGGCTGCTGAGCGAATCGTGGCTGACTCCGTTTTCGTTGGCGTATCCGGGGCCTGAATTGATGTAGAGATCTGCCTCAACTCCCTCGAAATTGGGTTCTTTGACAGTTCTAAGGTTCCGATATTCAAAGGAAAACTTCCTGAGCTTGTTGCCGAACTCCTTAGAGATTACGTCTTTTACCGCGTCGACGGATTGCTCGCTTGTGTCGACCGTATACTCGGTATTTGTCGTACCCCGTTCGACCACAAGCAGGTTCTTGTCGCCCAGGTTCGTTTTTGCCAGATCGTTGCGGACTGTTGCCAGCGACACTGGCTCGTTAAGTGTAAACGCAACCGATGAGCCGCCCGTAAAATCGATATCCAGAAGGTTCCCGCCGCGGAAATACACGGCAATCATGCCGACGATAATCAATAGCCATGAAGCCGCGAGCGCGATCCAGCGAAATTTGAGGAAGTCGAAATTCGGATTGCGGAACACGTGCATCATCTTGAGCTTCTTGATATGTCCGTGCCGTTCGGCGACGTCGAAGATGACCCGTGTACAGAAAAACGCGGTAAACAAATTCACCAGCAAACCGAGAACCAAAGTTACGGCAAAACCCTTCACCTGATCAGTGCCCACATAGAACAGGACGATCCCGGAAATGATCGTCGTCAAATGCGTATCGATGATAGCCGTCATGGCGCGGTCGAACCCGTTGCGGATCGCCATACGCATCGCTGCGCCATGTTCCAGCTCCTCGCGAATTCGCTCGTAAATCAACACGTTCGTGTCGACGGACATACCAACGGTAAGGGCGAGTCCAGCGAGACCGGGCAATGTAAAGGCTGCCTTAATGAGCACCATAAGGGCCAACACCATCAGGAGATTCAGCGCTAAGGCGACGGATGCTACTACGCCCGAGAAGCGGTAGTAGACAATCATAAATAGGACGACGCCGATAAGTGATACGGTGATGGCATCTTTTCCTTTTTGCACGGTGACGCCGCCGAGTGTCGGACTGATAATATCCTCGCTGACGGGCGACTTATTAAGCTTGGCCGGCAAACTACCTGCGTTGAGAACCTCTACCGTCAATTCGACTTCTTTATCGGTCATCGTCCCGCCGCTAATCATGCCCTCACTGCTGATTGTGCTTCGAATGACCGGCGCACTAAGAAGTGTCTTGTCGAGTATGATTCCCAAGTTGCGTGTAACGCCGGTATTCGGATTGGGCTTGTTCTGGCCGGTGAGCTGTTCAAACCGCCGAGCGCCCTGAGCGTTGAACGAGAAGTGCACGGCGGGCCCACCCGTATCGTCAATGCCCTTCTTGGCATTCGTCAGGTACTCCCCCGTCACGTTGAACGGATCCATCAGCACAAGTGCTTGAGGCGTGTCGCCCGCCATCCGCTTGACGAAGTGATTCTGCTCCTCGACCGGGCCGAACTCCTTTGCCTTTACATCGTACGGCACCCACTCAGCTACTTTCGTATCGCCGCGATAGACGTCGGTTTGATTAGGAGGAACACGTTTGGCCAGATCGATGATATCTCGGTCCTTCTGCAACGCCGGATCCGCCGTAATACGAAACTCCAGCTGCCCGATCTTCGTAATCTTCTCCTTGACGTAATTTAAATCGTCCTGGCCGGCTTTCGGGATGATGATTTCAACCGCCGATGGACCGTAGGCACGGATCGTGATTTCCTTGGTCCCATCGGGATCGACTCTTCGTTTGAGCGCTCCGATTAACTTGTTGAGTTCGGCCGTTTGTCCGGTGGAAGCCTGATTTCCGGCCGGCGCGGCGGGTTGGTTTGCCGCTGGTGGCGTTTCCGCCAGTTCGTAAATCAGCGTGATTCCACCAGCCAGGTCGGGGCCAAATTTGAATTGCCCAAACGTGCATATGAGGATCGATGCGGCTAACGTGCCGACAACCAGGCTGATCTTCCAACCGTGGTCCGGCATGCGCCAAGCGCGGGCCAGATAATTGCCGATCCACATTGGCACAACAAATAACGCCAGTATTGTGAGTCCCAGCAACCACGGACTCCAACTAGTGTGGGCTGCCTCTGGTAGCGCCAACTCTTGGCCAACTTTCGTTGCGGCCGATGGCTCAGTTTTCCCCGCTGGTAACGATGTCTTCTCAGGTGGGGCCGTTGTGCCCGTGGCCCCCGATGCAGCCGTCGCGGACGATGTTTTTTCCTTTGGCGCCGCCGGTTGGACCGCGGGCGCGGAACTTGTGGTCGTGCTGCTCTTTGTCGCCGTAGCAGGTTCGCTCGATTTTGCAGCAGCGCTAGACGACGAGGCTGCAGGCGCTTTGGTGGCATCCGAGGTTGCACTTTCGGGCGCCGCGTTCTTCTCGGCATCTTTTCTCGCTGGCTCTGCAGTTGCGCCCTTCGCAGGTGCTGCATCCTTCGCGGGTGCGGCGCCCTTCGTCGCCGCCGGAGTCGCCGCCGTCTTTGTATCCTGGCTGAAGCCCGCCCTAGGATTCAGGAATGCGGCGCTCATTACCACCGCCGCTAAAACCACCGAATATTTGGCAAATTTCGATTTGCTGTTTTCCATCGTCTACACTTCCGCGAAACGGCGTTCGGCACTGCCGTGAGTGATAATGAATTGGTTTTTATGACTTCGTCGCTGCCGCGCCGCTTTCCTGGTCCTCGGCTGTCAGCACACGCGCAATCGCCGACATGTTGAGCCGCAGCTTGGTCCCATTCGATTCGTCCACGCGGATCGTGATCCGCTGCGCATCGCGCTGCACGTTGGTCACAACACCGTATATCCCGCCAATGGTGACTACGCGATCGTTTTCCTTGAGGTTTGCCACCTGGTTACGTAGATCCTGCTCCTTGCGTTTCTGTGGCCGAATCATCATGAAATAAAACAACGCCATAATGGCGCCCACCATAAAAATCAGGCGGGGGAGCTGGTAGGGATCCTGTTGGGCCGCAGGCGGATCGGCGGCGAACATCACAAACTGGAGAAGGGACGCAGTCAATGAGCAATTGCCCCCCGTAAAAGGGTCGCTTGAAATCCAATAGCGCCGGATGAGTCCGGGTGACAGTGGCGACCGCACAGGGGTCGCGGCAATCATCATAAGGTCATGCGCCACAACGGACAAGGGCGGATGGGTGCGTGATTGCGAATGCCCCAGTCGACCGACGAAGACCGCCACTAGGCGATTATCATTCGTCATTCGCTATTCGTCATTTTGTCATTCTCTGCCCCCCTTCGTCGTTCGCTCAGCATCGCCGAAAACCGGTCCTCGGCAATCGCCCGGCGGGCGTCCGCCATGAGTCGGTGGTAATACGTCAGATTGTGCAAAGAGACCAACACAGGGCCCAACATTTCCCCCGCCTGAAACAGGTGACGCAAGTATCCCAGACTGTGGCGACACGCGGGGCATGGACATCCGGCATCCAGCGGCCGGCGGTCCGTCGCGTACTGTTGGTTCCGCAATCGGACGGGACCAGCATCGGTAAATGCCAGCGCGTTGCGACCGTTTCGTGTCGGCATCACGCAGTCGAATAAGTCGACGCCCCGTCCGATTGCCTCCAGCAAATCGATTGGCCGACCAACGCCCATCAAGTAGCGCGGCCGGTCGCTAGGCAACAGAGGCGACGTCACGTCGAGAGCAGTGTACATTTCTGTCGGTGATTCACCCACGCTTAAGCCACCGATGGCGTAACCGACAAAATCCAGTGCAACCAGTGCTTCGGCCGATTCGGCACGTAGCTCGGCATCGAGCCCTCCTTGGACAATCGCGAACAACGCCTGATCTGCCCGCGTCGCTGCGGCTTGACACCGTTTCGCCCAGCGCACGCTGCGGCGCATCGCATCCGCGACAATGTCGCGCTCGTTGGGAAGCGCCACCAGGTGATCGAGCACCATCGCCACGTCGCTGCCAAGCTCCTCCTGAATGGCAACGGAACGTTCTGGTGTAAGATCGACCGGCGCGCCATCGATGTGGGAGCGAAATCGGACACCGCTCTCATCGATCGTTACTCGCTCGGCCAGGCTGAAAACCTGAAAACCGCCGCTGTCGGTAAGGATCGGGCCGTCCCAGCCCATGAAGCTATGCAAACCGCCGAGGGACGCGACGGTTTGCTCGCCAGGTCGGAGAGCCAGGTGGTAGGTGTTAGCCAGAATGATTTGAGCGCCGGTTTCGCGCAGCCTACCGGGATCAATGCCCTTTACGGTGCCCTGCGTGCCAACGGGCATAAACGCCGGTGTCTCGACGACGCCGTGAGGCGTTGTGAACTTCGATAGGCGCGCGCCACACCCAGTGTCCACATGCTCCACGCGAAACGAGAAATGTGAAGCCATGTCTAGCCGCGGCGCGCACCTATCGCAACTTCAGCCGCTTCAATCTCCCCGCAGCTTCAGGCCCTGCAGTGCCAGCTTCTCGCGAACCTCGTTGAGACTCGTGACGCCGAAGTTTTTACATTCGAGCAGATCGTCGCCAGTGCGGCGGACCAGCTCACCAATTGTCGAAAGGCCCAACCTTACCATGCACTTTCGAGCACGCACCGAGAGATTCAAATCGGCAATCGGCCGATCTAAGAGGGCTCGCTCATCGGCCGAGAGCAATTCGGGGTCATAGGCGGGCTCTTCCTCGCGAACCTGATCGGCAAACTGGCCAAGATCCAATCCCTTGGATTGCAGCATTTCTCGGATTTCAACGAGTGATGTTTCGCCGAAATTCTTGCTCGCAAGCAGCTCCTGCTCCGTCGTGCGAGTAAGGTCGCCAAGCGTCATGATGCCCATTTTCTGCAGGCAATTGCGGCTGCGAACCGACAATTCGAAGTCGGTCACCGGAATGCTGAGCACCTGGCTCAACCGGTCTTGTCGTCGGCGGGCGTCTTCGTCGTAGTACATGTCGCGAGCGGCGTCGGCGTCCTTGGCGAACAAACGTGCACGCGGGTGATCCGGGAACACGTCGAGAATGCGCCGATAACACTGACGCGCTTTCTCGTATTGCTGCATATCCTCGTACAACACTCCAAGATTCAAGAGCGTACCGACGTGCGTCGGGAATTGCGTGGCCGCACGCTCGTACAAGTCCCGGGCATAGCTGTCGTTGCCATGCCGGTCGTTTTCCAGCGCCAGCCCGAATAGAGCGCCGGCGTGGGTGCCATCGGCGGCCACTGCGCGTTCCAGCAAAGCGACCACTTCGTTCGGGTTACCGCCCAGCGCCGAAACCGTCGCGGCTCGCTGGTATAGGTACTCGGCTGTCTGTTCGACGGCGCCCGACAGACCGTTGAGTGTGTCCATCGATTCCTGATGCCGCCCGTTGTACCGAAGCGCCTCGGCCTTCGCGAGTGCGACCTGGTCGCGGGAATATCCGGCTCGCTCCGCCGACTCATAAGCGGCTAAGGCTTCCGCGTATCGATCGAGCGCGAGGTAGGCTTTGCCCAAATAGAAATGAGTGAGCGCGCCGCCATCGCTGTGGGACAATGTTTCGATCGCATCGCTATAGCGACCCAACAAATACAGGCAAACGCCGAGCCGGGCCGACGTCGCGGGGCTACGGTTCGGTTGCGCTTCGAGTTCGGCTGCCGCATCGCGCAACTCGCGGTAATTGCTGTAGCTCTTTCCAATCGCAGAAATTATCTGCGAAATCTCGTTGGGTCCAAACGCACTCGGCGAAAGGACTATTTGCTTGACGATAGATTCAGTGCCAATCGACATGACGAGACATTCCTCAATGTTGGTTTGGTATCGATCGAGAGCGGAAGAACGATAGTGGAGTAGGAAAGGATAGCGCCTACCCTAAGTCTCTACTCCATTCTCCGCTGCTCCACTTTTCCCAGAGCCAGCGGTCGGAGTCGAACCGACAACCCCCGCATTACGAATGCGGTGCTCTGCCGATTGAAGCTACGCTGGCAAGATGCTCAAGTTCGAACTTCGCATTCTATCCCCATTCTTCACCGCCATCAATCGCGTTACTGCAGAGAGGGCATTACAATGTTGCGAAACCTGGAGACACTTCCATGATGCCTCGTTTAACTGTATGTGGCCTGCTGATTCACGCGGCGGCGATCACCAACGCCGTGGCGG
>DASZZA010000317.1:0-7607 GCA_035545135.1 Lacipirellulaceae bacterium
ATGCCAACTGTTGCACCAGGTTCCGCAATCGTCCCTCCTGCTCTGCATTTGCGGACTGCAAATCTACCAAGGCCAGATCGACCCGTTGCCGCACCGCGTGGCGCATGGCGTCGTCTGCGGTGGTACACACGATCGTGGCCCATTGCTCTTCGTGCGCAGCACGGACCCAAAGTTGTGCTCGGCGCGCGGAAGTCGAAACGACCAGACACGTTTGCAACGCGACTGGGGCATACCGTTTCGTCGGCGCCCGTGCATCCGGCGATACGAACACCGCCGGCGAGCTCATCTGCAAATCATTCATGAAAATGGCCCATCACAAGATTCAATCCCGCCACCGCGCAATCACGGCCATGTGCGTCCGGAGAACACTCGCAGCGGTAAATCAACTGTTGCCCGCATTACACACCTCAACCACGCTGTGCTGTGCACCGCCACAGGAACGGCCCATCACTCGATGCTCCACGTGCACAAGGCCCAACGTGACCTCGCAGCTATTCGGTCCAACCTCGCTCCGCGCTTCGCAACACTACGGCATTCGGCCGCTGCCGCTGCAATTCCGAAACGCATCGATTTGGCGCGCAAGGCATAAGCGCAAGTCGCTAATTGCCCGTGCGCAAAGTGTTTGCGCCGTTGGACCACGACCTGGTGCGCTACCACGCGATCTTGCGCCGACGTCGCCGGTGAATCCCGTTGAACGATTGAGGCGCTTTGCCGTGCTTACGACCCATGACGGGTCGACGGCGGCTGGCATTTTCAAACCGTTCAAAGGTTCGGAAGCTCTCCGTCGTGTTGTAGTCCAAGTCGTTCGCTTCGTACTGCTGCTTGTGGCTCATGATGCATGTCCTTTCTCGAGTCCGTCCAAAAAGTTTGCTGCATGTGCGCGCTATGCGCACACTGATCGCGCCGTGCGACCTGCGCTCTATTCCGCGTTCGGGTAACGCGAGCGGCGTGCCGAAGTAACGTGCTAATTGTCCAATTGGTGCAAGACGGTGAGGCGCAATGAGTTGCAAGCAGCGTGAATTCGGTGCTGGGAAGAAGGCGGAGTGGGACCTCTCACAAAGGCGGTGAGTCCACGACGCTAGCGTGTTCGCAAGTCGTGTAGTGCCAGTGACTTACGTCTATCGTCATCATCTCGGTGAAGGGTCACTTGGTTGGTGGAAGATTAGATGCCGGGACCAACACGGAATGTTGACCAGAGTCGACGCGGGCGATGTCACGTACGGATTGTTAGCGCATGGCGAGATTCGCGGAATCAAGAGTTTGTTTCGGCGCGGCGAACCCCGCCGATCGCTTTGCTCATTGAGAATTGCGCTGAGAGCCTATCCCAGAACGGTCTCCCTTTGGGAGAGGACAGCGTGAGGGTGCACTGGCAAATCACCCTCCCCCCAACCGTCTCCCGGTGGGAGAGGGGGCGTTGGGATAAGCTCTAAGCGCGCAAGAGACGGGCCGCTTCTAAGGCGAAGTAGGTGAGAATGGCATCGGCGCCGGCTCGCTTGAATGCCAGGAGACTTTCCAGCACCGTCTTTTCGCGAGCGAGCCAGCCGTTTTGTGCGGCGGCGCAGAGCATCGCATATTCGCCGCTTACTTGGTAGACCAGCGTTGGCAGGGCAAACGTGTCTTTCACGCGGCGGACGATATCCAGATACGGCATGCCAGGCTTTACCATTACCATGTCGGCGCCTTCGGCGATGTCGAGCGCCACTTCACGCAGCGCTTCATCCGTGTTGGTCGGATTCATTTGGTAGGTTCGCTTATCGCCGCCGCCAAGATTTGTGGCCGAACCTACCGCGTCGCGAAACGGACCGTAAAACGCGGAGGCGTACTTGGCCGCATAGGCGAGGATACTGACTCGTTCGAAGCCTGCATCATCGAGAGCACGGCGGATGCGGCCGACGCGGCCGTCCATCATATCGGAGGGAGCGATGACATCGCAGCCGGCCTCGGCCTGGATGATGGCTTGCCGGCAGAGGACGTCGATCGTTTCGTCGTTGACGACGTAACCATCGCGTATAAGCCCGTCCTGGCCGTGGCTGGTGTAGGGGTCGAGCGCGACATCGCAAATCACGCCAATCGATTCTGCGTGAGCCGCCTTTACGGCCTGCACGGCTCGGCAAACGAGATTTTGGGGATTAATTGCCTCGGCCGCGTCGGCCGTTTTTTTGTTCGGAGGGGTCGCTGGAAACAAGGCAATAGCGGGAATTCCGAGTTCAACCGCGGCACCGACGGCGCCGGCCAATAAGTCGATGGAAAGGCGTTCGATACCGGGCATCGAGGCAATCGGCTCCCGGCGATTGCGGCCTTCGTGCACGAACATTGGCAAAATGAGATCGTCGGCGCTCAGCCGGCATTCAGCCACGAGCCGGCGCGACCAGTCGTACCGCCGCAAGCGCCGTAGCCGTGTTTGCGGAAACTGGCCCCAGGGTGTCGACGAAGTTGCCAAATCGGACATATTTCCGATACTATACCGCCGGAGTTTGAGTCACAATATCAAGGCACGTCGAGAATCGACAGTCGAGGGGTCGAGAGACGGAAGATGGATTAAGAAATCCAACAGAACCAGGTCGAGTGCACCTTCACCCCGGCCCTCTCGCAACGGGAGAGGGAGAATCGCTTCTGTCTGTTAACACTTGACCCTCATCTTTGGACCGCCATTCATGCCCGCAATGCCGCCAAAGATTTCGATTGGTCCGTTTCATTTCACGTCGGTGGGTGTGCGATTCTCTGGGAAAGCTGATCTGTCGGAATGGAAAGGGCCGCTGCAATTTGCGTTGTGGTGCCAGCGTGCCGGGCCGTGGTGGATTGGGGATTTACTGAACGCGGGAGAAGATCGATTCGGCGAATCGTTTTCACAAATGTGTGAAGGCGCGGTATCGGCCGAGATGCTTAATCGTTACGCGTCGGTAGCCCGTCGGGTACCGATCGAGAATCGGGTACCTGGTCTGTCGTGGTCGGCCCATGCGGCAGTGGCGCGGTTGCCAGTCGATACACAAAAACGACTGCTCCAAGAGGCCGATCGGGAAGGCTGGACGAGTGACGAATTGCGTGCAAAGGCGCGCGCGGCGGCGAAACGGAAGGCTGACACCGCCGATTGATTTGCGAACAGGCTACCGCAGGTCCTCGGTAAGCGGTTCACCGTTGGTTTCGTCGCGACGGAGCTGGGCCAACAGCCGGGTCATCGTATTGGGATGTACGCCCAACAATCGGGCCGCACGGCTTTTGTGTCCGCGTGTTGCGCGAAGAGCTTGCTTTACTGCGGCCCGCCGCAATTGGGAGAGGTCCATGAACGGCAATGCCGCCTCGGCCATACGACGAGTTTCGGGCCGATCGGGCAAACGCGGCTCGCAGTCGAGGACGTACGCTTGTTCGATGATGTTAGCCAATTGACGGATGTTGCCTGGCCAACGGTATTCGCAAAATTGCCGAAGCGTTTCGCTCGAGGGCTGCCAGAGCGGCCGCTGGTAGCGAGCGGCGAATTTGCGTGAAAAATAATCGACGAATTGTGGGATATCGTCGACACGATGTCGCAAGGGCGGCACGTGGAACTCGACCATGTTCAACCGATAGTACAGATCCTCGCGGAAGCGACCTTCAACCACTTCCAGTTCCAAATCGCGGTTCGTGGCAGCGACCACTTGCACGTTCACATGGACCGGGACGGCTGAGCCGACGGGCGTCACTTCCTGCTGTTGGAGCACGCGGAGCAGTTTGGGCTGCAACTCGAGCGGCATTTCGCCGACTTCATCGAGAAATACGATTCCGCCATCCGCAGCGCGAAACACGCCCAGGCTGCGCCCGGCCGCGCCGGTAAACGCGCCTCTCTCGTGACCGAACAACTGGCTCTCGGCGAGCGTTGCAGTCAGTGCGGCACAGTTTACGGGCACGAATGGTTTGTCGCGCCGCGGGCCTAGCCGGTGAAGAAGTCGAGCCCAAAGCTCTTTGCCCGTGCCGGTTTCGCCACTGACCAGCACGGTGCACTCAACATCAGCGGCGCGCTCGACATGGCGCGCAATGCGAGTGACCTTGGGGTTAGAGCCCAATACCCAGCTTTCGGGGTATTCTGGAGCCAGCTGAAGCAGCGACTCGATGGAAGGGGCAACAGTTGGGTAAGACATGTCTTCTCTGTGCAGTATCGACGAGCCTCATCGCCGAATCATTCGCTAATAAACTGCCGGATGACAAGAATACCGTTTGATGCCACGTCGAAAGGCAGTTTATGCGCGGTCGTCTTTCACTAGCGTCCCGTCCCAGGGGTGCTTTGGTTTGGTCATGTCGATTCAGACCGTGTACCACCACGGCCGACTCGACCCGTAAACCTCATTGTAGCCATTGCGGGAAATAGCTCAATGAAAGGGATCGCAAAAGAAAGGGAATCAGGGGCCGGAGTAGCTATTATGCCAAGTTTGGCGATCAAGTCGGCGTTGCCAGCAGGAAGCGCCGTAAATCCTTACCAGCCCCGGCCTTGAGAGAAATAGGTGGCTGGATTCTGCTGTGATTCCGGGACATCATCGGGTGCTCGCTACAGATATCGCTGCAATTCAACGGCACGATACCGGGCAGAATACGTGGCTTGCGCTATCGATGGGGCCGAATCCGGACGTCGAGAATTAGCGGCTTGTGGTCGGAACCGCGGCCGATGCCTTCGTGGATATCGAGGCATTCGACTCCGGGTGACAGGAACGCCTGGTCGATGCGAATGGGCGGAAGAGGAAAATAGCTGTTGGGCCACGTCGTCGCGTAACCGCGGCCGCGGTCCTGGTGAGCGGACCGCAATCGACTTGCGGTGAGTCGCTGATACACGAGCGAATACTGCGTAGCATTGCAATCGCCGACGATGACGAGCGGCCCCTTTTGTACCAATAGGAGGGGAATGGTGTAGTTCCAAAACGCATCGTAATCGTCGCGGTGATGGTACATCGGGCGGGGCGCATGCAGACCGATGATGCGTAGCGTGCGGTTGTTGCCGACCGGGACTTCAATTGTCTGAATACCTCGACCGGCGATCCAATTTTGTCGCTCAGCCTTTAGCGGCACTCTGGAGAAAACAGCTACGGAATCGATGCGGGCTTCCCGCACGCCGCCGCCGTAGGGATAGGCGGCGATAATCGGTGACTCGAGAAAGGCACTTTGCCAGCGTGGTGAAAACTCCGCGAGTATGATCACGTCGGGATTGGCATTTTTGATTTCGCCTAGGAGCGATTGATACTGGGTATTATCTGTATTGACATTGGCGAAGAATACGCGGACCGCGTTTCCTGAATCAGCGGCGGCCGAGTTGCCGACTGCGGCATCGAAACGGCGATCCCGCATGTAGTCGGGCGCAAGCAAGGTGACGTGCACGCACACGATGGCGACATTGGCCAGCGCCAATCCCCATCGCCGCTTCCAGATCGCCCATGCGAGGCACGCATACGCGGGCAGATAGACGTAGCGTGTAAACGCGTTGATCCAAATTAAGAAATGTGTCCCATCGTGGTCGACAATCCGCAAGGTTGCGACAACGAAGAGCGACAGTGTGACGAGCCACGCCAACCAATAGACGACGCCTCTCGAACTAGGTTCGGCGGACGATGGAGAGCTTGGCGTTGGGTCTGGATGTGCCGATTCGGTTTCACAATTCGAATCGGCGACGCGATCTTTGTGGAGGGAGGTCATGTCATCACGTCGAAGTCGAACAGGTCTGAAACAGTGGTCGCCGCCATTTCGACGCGATGGGCCAAAAAAGGTGGGTCAGGAACGCGATCTGTGATCGACAGTGGTGCCTCCGCTGCACAATTATGATGGGTTACTGAAACCTTTTTTGGGCGAAGCAGTCTGGTAAGTATAGTCGAACGCGAGCTTGATGGCATTGCTGGAAGAAACGCCTGGATTCGTCCACAGGGCGTGTTGTAATGCCAAACTGTCACGCTCGGCCGCGGAGCCTCGGGAGATGCCAACCCTATGCTACGTCGGGACTCGGCATTCTGTGCTAAGCGGCGGCCTTAGAAATCTGCTGGTCGGGCAGTGCAACGACGGAAAGCTTGTGCGTTGCGGCGAATTTGCGGAATTCTTCGTCGTCGAGCAGAATTGTTCGGCCGCCTTCGATGGCCAGCACCCGTGCACCGGCGGCCAACATGGTTCTCAGTGTGCGTAGGCCGACGGTCGGCACATCGAAGCGCATATCCTGTTGCGGTTTGGCGACCTTGACGACCGTGATGTCGCCTTTTTTGCAGAGTTCGCCGGCACGCAGGATACAGGCGTCGGTCCCTTCGATTGCTTCGACGGCCAACACGGCGCGGTCCTTCACACAGACGCTTTGCCCGATATCGAGCGCGCCCAATTGCTTAGCGACTTCCCAACCGAACTCGATATCGGCCTGCTGAGCGCCCGTCGGCGCGCGGCCGGCGATTTGACCGGCCTTTACCAACAGCTCGGGCGCGAAATCGGTCGCGGGGTGAAAAATGATGCCGTGGGCGGCAAAGGCGTTGGTCAGTGCAGCGAGCAGTGTGTCGTCCTTATTGTCGCGCCTGTGTGTGATGAAGTAGTGGTAGAACGTCTTGATGAATTTCCAATCGGGCCGATGGCGCCACCACACGCGCGGTTGGTAAATGAGGGCCTTATGGAACTTGCCGGCCATCGTCGCCTGGTCGACTCCGCAGCGTCGAAAGAAGCGAATCGCTCCGCCCAGCCGACCCCAACCAAGCCATTGAAAGTCCTGGCAGATGCTGCCGAGCACCGGGTCGGCAAGATCGGCCACTCCGATGCAGCTCACGTGGTAGTTCTGTCGGCGAAGCGCTTCGGCGACGAGCACCGGATAGCGTCCCCACGCGGCGAGCAAGCCGATGCGTTTTGTCGGTGTTGTGCTGGCGGTGTTCATGCGGCCTGGTCTGACGGATTGGATTTGGGATGTTGGATGTTTGAAATTGGATGTTCGCTATTCAACGCTGGCTGAGTGTGGCCGAGCGCATTCATCAATTCATCAATGGTGCGGCGGAGCGCTTTGAATTCGCGGCGCATCTCGGGCAGCTTGGACATTGCCGCAAGCTTGAGTTTTTGATCGCGTTCGGGTGTCGCCGGTATGCCCATCATGACGGCTCCGTCAGGCACGTCGTTGGTGATACCGGCCATCGCGCTGAGCCGCGCGCCGGTACCGATGTGAACGTGATCGCGCAATCCGGCCTGGCCGCCGATTACCACGTAGTCGCCGGTGGTCGAGCTGCCGGCGACGCCCACCTGAGCGCAAATAAGATTGTGCCGACCGATGCGACAGTTGTGGGCGATTTGGACCATGTTGTCGATCTTGGTGCCCTCGGCAATCGTGGTGGCGCCGTAGGTGCCGCGATCGATGGTCGATGCAGCGCCGATTTCGACATCGCTTCCTATCCGCACGTAACCAAGCTGGGCGGACAAAACATGGCGTCCGCCGGATTGCGAATAACCGAAGCCGTACGCGCCGATTACCGCTCCGCCGTGGATGATGACGCGATCGCCGACGATTGTGTTCTCGTAGAGGACGGCGTTCGGACCGATCAGCACGTCGCAACCGATTTCGCAACCGGGCAGGATCTGCGCACCGGGCAGGATCGTTGTGCGGTCGCCGATGTGGCAATCGTCGCCGACGGTGGCACCGG
>DASZZA010000318.1:0-13865 GCA_035545135.1 Lacipirellulaceae bacterium
CAACTCAGCGGATGGCTAAACGTTTCGGCCGCGCCGGCGCATTGGGGGCCGAAGCGACTTCAACGACGCCGGGGAGCGTCGCCATCGTCCCATCCGGGTTTGTCACGACGAGCGTTCGGGGGCCTGAAGCGGCGTTCGGACTGGCCACCAGGGAAATGGTGAGGCGGCCTTTTGCCGCATCGTACGACTTGATTGTCGCTGTGACGTCGCGCGTGACGCGGACGACTGCCTTGGGATCGACGTTTTGCGCTTGGATGGTTACTTCGGCTGGGGTCTTATCGCGATTCAGGACGACTGGATTCTTCTCCGTCGGTTTGAGAGTAAGTTGTTGACAATCGCACTTCCACCAGAAGTTCGCGAACGAGACCACAAGACGACGGCAAGCGCAATTATCGATGACCAGAATGTTGCCGTTTGCGTCTATTTCGACGCTGGCGAGCCCGACCCAGGGACTCGAAACACAGCCAGGAAAACCCAGGCTGCCGCAGTGTAGGAGTTGATTGAGATCAGTGGGGGGCGGTTGCTCGTCGGTAAGCGGACACTCGCACAATACGCCGAACTCATACCCGTCGCGCAATCGGGAGTCCTCGCAGGAGATATCGCCGCAACCGCAGCCGGACGGTTGAACGCGCTCGGGGCGCACCGACGTCTCGGCATATCGAATGGCGATATAGTACACGCCTTGGTCGCGGGCGACGAAGGTGTCCGAGCACCACGGGTCTTCCCCGCCCCCCGCGCACGGGTCGATGCAGTTCGGAGCGTCGCGGAGGTCGATAGTTTGAGACTTCGTCACGAGAATGCCGTCGCCAGACGGCGCGAGCGCGTAGCCAGGCTGGATCATCACTTGCCAAGGTATGAGGGCTTTATTGTCCGATGTCGGAACTGTGCAGACCATGAGCCCACTGGCAACACCCCAACCGTGCAGGAGCCGGTTGTGGAGGCGAAGTTGAGCTCGCATGTAGTCCTGAGTGAGATTGAGTACGTCAGGGGTTACCAACTGACGCGCGTAGTAGCGGGGGCGTTCGAGGACGCTCGCCGTTCCGGTCTTTGACGACGACGTTCCTCCGCAAGTGCAGTTCTTCATGGCGATGCGATCCTCCTATGTTTACTTGCCGCCCCGGATGCGGGGCTTCTGATCCGAATACTGGGCGTTGATGAGTTCAAACAGCAGATCGTTGGTATACACGATCGGCCGTATGGTGATGTCGATATCGGGCGGCGTGCTGCCGTCGGCGCTGGGGAGGCGGAGATTGGCGAGCGGTAAGCAACAGTCGCAGGGCACGTTGGGACAACTTTTGGTAACACGCATAGCGACAGCTTTGCGGTTGATTTTGTCTCCCGTCCAGAAGTCGCTGGAACAGTCGTCACAGGGAGGGTCGGGAGCTTTGCCTTTACGCCATTCGAGCTTGTAGCGTTCCTGCACAAGCGAGGCGACACACGATTGTTGACCGCAATCGTCGCCAAGAGCCGGTTCCGGAGAAATCGCGCATTCGTGGTAGCAGATGTACAACGTAAAGCAGCCGGTCTCATCGCATCCGTTATCGGGAGCTGGGACAGGCGCTGGAGTGTTGGTGGGGGGCGGCGCCGGTACCGGTGCGGCGGGAAGGTCGAGCTCTCGTGATTCAGCCGGAACTATGAGTTCCCGGCCGCACTTGTCGATTGCGAAGCCGGGAGTGACAACGACCGTTTTGTCATTGGAGCGAAGTTGTACGTCCAAACCGCAAACGACGCCGTAGCCGAGAATCATGCGATTGATGGTCCAGCGTTTTGAGTTGAAATAGTCCTGCTCAATGTCGAAGTGAACGACGTCGAGAAGCTTGCCGAAGTAGTAGCGGTTGCGGACCGCTGTGGCTAGCGATACCGGGCGTGTTTGAGTTTGTCTTTCCACGGCTTGCATGAGTTGGTTCCTTTCAAATTTGAGAGTTCAGTCCGAGTCGCAGCCCGCTACCGATAGGCGCTGCTGGCGTGCCACCAAGTACGAGTTGAGAGTCGCCGAGGCGGGTGGGCGCGGGAGTTCCTCCAACAACCGCATCGATGCCGACGCGAGCTTGAGTTCCAATCGCCATGCGAGGCTCGACGATGCAGATCCGATAGTCCGTATGGGCAGGTCTCTCGCGGTCGATGATTTCGCCGATGCGGTCGAGTACCCCGGGGCAACTAACCTGGCCGCGGTAGAGCGTGATTGTAAAGCGGTTAGCGACCTCATCGAAGAGGGCGGTTCCATAGTCATCGTCGCGGGTGAGGAGCGAGCGGTCGAGGACGGCAGAGACACCGACCACGGCGCCCTGGGGCTCGATACCCGTGGTTGCCGTGGTTCCGTTGAGAATTGACGCGGATGTGTCGGCCGCGCTGGTGCAACTGTCCGGCGCGGGCAGAGACCACCAAGCCGTCTGCCGGATGGGTTCTTCGATGACACACTCAACACCGGCGAAGAGACGCAGAGCTTCGCGAAGGCCTTCGATCGTGCCCCGTTTCGTGAAGAGTGCGAAGGCGCGGCGGATTACCTCACGCTGTTGGGGCTCGTCCCAGCGCTCATCCCAATCGATGGCAAGCCAGGAAGCCAGCCACGGAAGAGTATCGAGAGGAGCGCAGTTTGGGTCGAAGCGTATAGGCAGGTTGCGGATCTCACATTCGCCCTCGGTGAAGAAGCTTTCAAAGAGGGAGAGAAAGCGCAGGAGGAAGTCACCGCATCTGGACTGGTCGCGATAGATCGGCGGCAGCATGGACAAATAGGTCGGCTGGTCGTACTCGACCCTGATCTGGTCGAGAACGGGCGAGGAGGAGCCATCGCTGAACAAGTGAAGCCCGACCCAGAATTTTGCGGATTTTCCAGCCCCGGTGAAGAAGTCGCCAACATCAAGACCTTTAGCGGTCCAGGTGGAGTCGAACGGCTGGGAGGCAGATGGATTCGGTGCGTTGGGAGCCGCAACTGCCGTATAGAACTGAAAATGAGATCGCGCAGAGGAAGCAATGATGTGCGCAATGGTTCGTCCCCAGGTGACAGGCAGTCCGCGAGCCGGCTGCACCGGGCCCCAAATAACCCCGGACTGAGAAAAGGCCTGATCGATCGCAAGGGCGAGTGGGGTGAGGCTGGGAGTAGCTAGCGCCCAAAGAGTTTTAGATCCGTCGAGAGCGAGTGCAGCGACGGGACCACGATAGCCGGATGCCGTTCCGATGAGGGAGCTATCCGAAAGCGAGAATTTGAAGATGCGGCGGATCGCATCGTCACCAACATAAATTGCGAGGGGAGACACCGCAAGCCCGGCCGGAGATTGGAGAACTCCGTCGCCCAGGAGGGTCGAATCTCCAGTGTTCGATTCGGTCCAGGCAACGACGGCATAAGTCGAGGTGGCCGGATTCAATCCGAGAGCGAAGAGACGGCCATTGGCATAGGCTAGCGCGGAGATATTCTTTAGCCGGGGGACCATGAATTCCGAGCGGAGTTCGCCGGTGATATCAAAGTGGCGGATGCTTGCTCCCTCCGCAGCCCATATGTTTCCTGCGTTGTCGGAGGCGAGCGCGGCTGCCCTGATGCCGGGCCAGATAGCCGTAACCGAATTGCGCGCAATATCGAAAATGTGGATGGAATCGGCGCAGGCGATCGCGAAGAGAGTGCCGCCGCGTAGCGGTGCGATTGCGCCCGGATCGTCGAGGGAGGACACAGCGACACAAGATTCACCGGAACAGCCGGCAATTTTCAGGAGGCGGCCATTGGCTGGGTCCGTGTAAAGAATGCTCTTGTCCCATGCGATTGCAATTCCGCACACATCTTCTGTTGCCGTTGCGCTTTCGACCTCGGGAGGCAGCGGGCTTTCCAGCAGGGGCAGAGAAAAAAGGCTAAGGGAACCGTCGGAGCGCAGTTCCAGACCGCTTCGCTTCAAACCTGGCCAGGCGTTCGCAACGTTGAGGTGTAAAAAGCCGGGGCTACCGTAGGCGGCCATATCAACCCTCGACTCCCATCCAGGCGATCTCCCAATCGGCGAAGAAGCTATCAACAATCTGGAGCGCGTCTTCGCCGGACAGGCGCTGCACGACAACATCGATCGCGATGACGAAACTGTCCCGGTTGGAATTGCGGACTGTGGGAACGCCGTCGATAACGAACATGCTGGAACCGATGGCTTGGACACGCGTGCCGCGAACTTCGACAAAGTAGGAGGGCGTGGTGCGGAATCCCGCCGAGGTGGTGGAGATGGTAGCTACAAGCGGAGTGCTGAGTGCGCGAACGCTGCTAACTTCATTTGCCGTGAGACTGTCGGAGGGCGTTTGTGTCCAGTCGAAACCGTTGATGCGAGATGCGGTTTTCGGGCCGGTCGAGCCGGCGCCGATGTAGGGCTGAGTGGAGGGCCGGGCATTGCGCCGCTCGGCGATAGATATGTCGCTTGCGAGTTGACAGTTGAGGATGCTGGCACGGCAAAGGCGGATGAGTTGGGCGGAATCAATGCGCGATTTCAGGTCCGCATCGATAGGCTGGCCATCACCGCCGATTGCAACCCAGCAGAAGACGGGTTCTTCCCGCAGGCGAACCGCCCCGGGAATCGTGCAGATTCCCTGGCGAGTTTCAGTGGTAACCAGGTCGTCATCCGATGGATAGCTGACGGCAAGATCGTACACCGCGGGCACGCCATCGGAGCCCGCAACCGGAGGGATTTGCTCTGTGCGCGGCAGGGTTAAAACGATTTCGCGGCCATCACTGTCTATGGCATAACCTTCCTGGATGTCGATGGTCTTAGATCCTTTGACGCCGCTCACGGCGAAGCCTCTACCGACGCCCGGCTGATGCAAGCTCTGATTGTGGAGCCAGCGCATCTCGCGATGAAGCTGATCGATACTGTCGAGATCTTCAGCGAAGAGGCGCTGGCCGTTGAAGAATTTCAACCGCTCTACAAATTGCTGCTGGCCTAAGATGCTCATCAACAAATCTCCTTTGCGGGGAAACGTATGGAACCGGTATCACATGAGAGCGAAATCCGGGAGGTGGCTGCAACGCCGATCCACGTCACGTACCAGCCGAGGTTCTGAACAATCAGCGGAAGGTCGAGTGTCAGCGTACTGAGGGAGATGATCTCGGGAGTCGTCGCAGCCGTGTCGCCGATTTTAAAAGGCGTAATCTCGGGAGTGATAACAGCACCTGTGGAAGAAAGCTTCACACTCACGCGGCTGAACGCAGGTTTGTTATCCAGCCCGGTTCCGGCGATAAGGAGTTGCACGCCGGGGTAGGACTGGAGGTCACCCAGAAGTGTCGCGAGCCGCTCGGAGTTGGGAATTTCGGCGAGCCGCATCGTCGATTTTGGCTTAAAGCCAAGATCGTCACTGAGGGTCAGGGTGAGTTGGTCGTCCGAGATGTGCTGGATGGTCGCTGTTTTGGCCTCACCTTTACGCTTGATGACATCGTCCTGCAGAAAATCCGAAGGGGTTTTGAGTATGACTTTGTTGTCCTCGCCGATGTCGGAGATCTTGGCCTCGGGAACAGTCCAGGCAACTTTGGTGAGGAAAAGGCGCGGCAGCCAGATGCGGAACAGGAATTCGGACGGCTGTGCCTGCTCGACGTGGCAAAAGGCGGGCGGCAGGATATGCAGCACCGGTTGAATCGCACTCTGTAACTGCGCAATGTAAACGGGCGTGTCGGTGAAGCCGGCAGCCGAGGTATCGATCCGGATTTGCAGGCCCGCCACCTCAGAGGGAGCCGCAATGTTGGGGTTGGATTCGGACCAGGTTTCCCAGGCCGTACCCCCGGGCGGCGTCACCCCACTGGCAATATGCGGACGTGAAAGCGGGCGGGATTGGGGCGGCTCGAAGGTTGTATCGAGGGCTGGCTTGCCGGCCGCGTCGATGAGGACGGCGGCGATGGGAACACCCGCTTGCGGAGTGAAGCGCGACTCTAACATCCAGGCGAGGTTGGCGGTGCGGGCGCTTTCGTCGCTTTCGTAGGTGGCGATGAGGAGATACGGGCGATCGGCGGCGAGCGATTTCGGGAAAGGGATGGACGCCGATGCCGGGAGCAGGAGTTCGCGGCCGTAGCAATCATAAGCAAGTCCGCAGGAGAGCGACAAGCCTGAGGCGTCTGCAGTGGCAGAGAGGCCCATGCTAATTCCATAGGCGTTGTGCAACGAACGGTTATGCCACCAGCGGTATTCGTTTGCGGTGCGCTCTTGGGCCCGGAAATCGGACGACAGGAGGCGTTGCCCCTCCCAGTATTGGAGCCGTTCGAGAATTCGTTCGCGGTAGAAATTGCTCATACGATTCCGATCTGGTGTGTGCCTGGGGTAACCAGCCAGAGCGCTGGGACGCAGATATTGCCACAGACAGGCCCGCAATTGCCGGCGATGAGTTCCAGAGAGACGACGTTGTCAACGCCGGCCGTTGCATCAATGACCTGCATGATTTCGGAACGGTAGACATTGCGGCCAAACGGCCAGCCTGTTCCGTCAGGTCCGCCGCTGAGTGGGTCGAGGAACGCGTCGAGCGCAGTCTGGACTCGCTGTTCAACCAGCGAAGGGCTCGTGCCGGATAGTGCGCGAACGGTCGCGCGGACCGTCACCGTCAGGTACCGGGGAGTCGAAACCTCGACTCGCGTGCCAATAACGCGCCGGCGGTTTAGATAGTGCTGCACAAGAGCGAGCGTGCCGGGTGTGGGCTGCGGGGCTTCGGGTGGAAGATAGGGCACGGGAATTACGGTTACGATGCCAGGCGCCACGATGCAGTCGAAGGCGGGATGAGTGTTCGGAGCGACGGCCACGCGCGCCAGATCCGTACCGGGTGTTTCAAGCGCTAGGGTTTCGTAGTCATTGGCGGAGATGGCTCGCCAAGGCGTGCGGAGTTTTTCGATTGCGCGGCCGGCGGCGGAGGTGATGGATTCGGCAGCGGTTCCTCCTTGCGCTGGAATGCTGTTGACAATGCGGGCCAGTTTGTCCGATCCGGCGAGCGGATCAAGAAGGCGGAACACCCGGTTATCGGGTAGATTTCCGCCTTCGGCCAGCGTTGTCAGATACGAGCCATAGAGCTTCTCATTCTTGGCGGGACAAAGGCCGTGGTCGCCATCGCCGAACGATATCTTCCCCGACTGGGCATCCAGAACGTAGTCACGGCTGGTGCGGGTGGAGGAGCCGAAATCCGGGCGCTGCTTCCAATTGTGCGATCCCGCCCCATCACTGCTGGTCAATGTGAGTTGACCGCGTGCTACCGGCGACGGATTTAGCTCAATGGCTTGATCCGTCTCGCCGTTGCCTTCACCGATCTCGTGATTGGCGACGAGAACGGCTTGTTCAGCGGCGGCGCCGTTGAGCACGATACAGGCGGCGATCGGCGCGGAATCATAGCGGCCTGCATTCAGCGTAATTCGCAGATAGAAGAAATCGGAAGGAAGTCCGGCGACGCCGCCTTTTGCAACAGATTGCGACGGCTTGACGCGAACATGTCCATCCAGCGTGAGAGATCGAGTGTGATCGTCGACGTCAAGTGTGAACCAATTGCCGCTAGTGTCGACGCATTCCCAGACGAGCTGGACGCTTTGATGCAGCGGGAGTTCAATAGGCGGAAGGGATGGCATCGCATCCGCCGCGCAGGGATTGGGCCGGCTGGCGCAGAGCGATCGCTGCTGACAGGCTTCCGACAAAATCCGCCGGCGTTCATCCTGTGAAGAACGCGCTGACGAGAGAACAAAGTAAAAAGTTGTCCAGGAAGTTGTGGGAAGCGGTTCAGTGAGCCCAAGGTAGAGTGTGTTTCCTAATGTGGCATCGTTGCCGAACAGCGAAAAGGGCTGATTGTGCACCATATTCTGCGAGTGATCCCTGGTGGTCAAACCTTCGCGCGTGAACACCGCGGCGATGCGGCCTGAAGTCGCTGTCAGTTTCTCGAGAAGCGTGAAGGGCACGTCTGACCCCGCGGCATCCGTAGTCGCGAGGGTGGCTGCGGATGGAATGTCGAGCGTGCCCGCATTGTTCTTGAGATCGAAGCGCAGGACGGTTTGGGCCGGCGCCGGAGGCGCCGGTTCGATTCCGACTAGTGATAAGAATTTGCGCTTGTGGCGTTCCGGGACGCGGTTCAGCTCAAAAATATCCATCTCCGCGATCGAAGCGAACAGCTCGAGGAACGTGATGCCCGGATCGTGGACATTGTGATCAGTCCAGTCGCTTGAATACAGAGGAATCAACGCCCGCGCTTCTTCCACCAAGCCGGCCCAGCGGCGATCATCGAGATTGGGAAGTGGAATTACCATGAGCGACTAGACCTTGAGCTTGCCGAGATCGGACTCCTTATGCGAGGAGACGGTTTTCACAAAATGTGCGTAGAGCGGGAGATCGGAGCGGGTGCCGGAAGACATCATCGCCGAGCGTCCCGCAGCAATCAGGTAGAAATCTTCGACGATTTGGGCCTGCTGTTCTCGATTGAAGCTATCGAAGCCGAGTCCGGATTTCTTGGCGGCGCTGAGATTGCTGACGTCACCATAGTCGTACCCGCCAGTGGCTTGGGCATGCAGAGCCTGGGGCATGTAAATGGCGCCGGCGTTTTCGTATTGCCACACATGCGTAAGTTCGTGGATGAGCGTTTCGGTGTTCAGGCCGCCCCATTCGTTAATGGTGTGAAAGCTCGTATAGGCGCGGTCGGAGAAGGCGGGTCCGATCACGGCCCGTTCGTCCACGCGAACAAGATGGAATGGGATAGTGTTGCCGAAAATTTGTTGAGCCGTCTTGCGTTCGCTTTCAGAGAGAGCGCGCGTGTTGAGCTTCAGGATTTCGGCTGCGGTTTCGTAGATTTCGCCGACCCCTGCGATCTCGGCGAGTTCGAGTCCAAATGTGCCAAGCCAACCGACGAAGTCGATCCAGGTGCCGGCGTGCCCAAGCGACTCCCAGAAATGCAAAGACCATGGACGCAGAGCGGCGACACCCTCAATCAGCGTTTTGAAGAGACGCGCAACGCGGAATGGCAGCTTCAGCATCCATTCGATAAGGCGGCCAAGGACTCCGCTAAGGAGGTCCCAAACCTTGCTCGCCAGCCACGTGATGCCGGTCCAGACCCACCCGGCGAATGTGCTCAGGCCTTTCCAGATCCAGCCGCCAAATTTCGCGATGCCCCGCCCGACTGTCTTCAAGCCGCCCCACAGCCATGAGCCGAAACCCGCTACGTCTTTAACGCTGAGAGTGAGCATTGCTTGATCGGGCTTGTTGACCGGACCTTTGACTTCAAGCGAGAGTTCTGCGTTGTCGCCGAGAGGAATTGGTGGAATGTAGGCGATCCGCCCGGTCGCGGCGAAGTAGCCGAGAAGAGCGCTCACCGCTCCTAGCGTGACTGGCGCGCCCTTTTTGGATAGCAAGTAGGACTTAACCTGGCTTGTGAATGCCTCGCCTTCGGGAGTATCGAGGCATTCTTCCACCGCGGACTTCACTTTGTCACCGGCGTCTTCTGGTTCCAGCGGGCCGTGTGAAGGAGCCGGTTCTTCGCGCCGGCTGGGTTCGCCTTTCAGCTTCTGGTCGCGATTACAACGTGCCAGCAGTGCTCGCGCGGTCGAGACAAGATCGTCTTCGGCTGACTTCTTAGCGGGGCCGGGTGATGCCGACGGCGTTGGAGAAGCGGTTGGTCCTGGCTGATTGCTGAGATGAGTGATTCCCTTTGCGCGATCAGCGGAAGCGAGGTCTTCTCGCAATTGACGGTTCAGGCGTTCCGAAGGCGTTTCTTCGGGAAGCAGGTCGGGGCGGAGATCGGGCGGAAGGAGGTCAATCTTAGTGAGAAGCGGTGGCTTCTGTGCGGGTCCTGGCTGTGGAGTGGGCGCTGCGCTTTGCGTGGCGTCGTCCTTCTTATCGTCCTTCTTGTCTGCTGCGGTCACCTCCGGCCGGCGTTGGATACCCTTGCGGCCCAGTGCGGTGAGCTTGCGCTGCCGGCCTTTGGCGGCGTCGTCGGCCTCCTGTTCGAGCATTGGGTTTTCGACAAGCCCGGTACCGATTCCGCCATGCTTTTGCTGTTCGACGTGTGCGAGTTCGTGCGCGATGAGTTGCTGGCCTTCTTCTGCATCGGGACGGTATCGGCTTGCGCCAAAGAAAATATTGTGGCCCACGGTCATGGCCTGAGCGTTAAGGTCGGCGGCGGCGTTGTGGGCGCGCGAATCGTTGTGGATGCGTACGTTCGGAGGCCCGTCGGGCAGCGGCTGACCAGCTCCGGGGTCCGAGAGATATTTGGAAAGCTCGGGGGATGGAGGACGAGTGGGACCGATGCCTTTACGCTGTATAGTAAGCGACTGCGAAACGAAGCGATTGCCGTGGACCTTCTGCATAGCCGCGATACCTGAAGGCCGCGCGCCAGTGCTGGATTGCGCGTCCGCTTTGGCTGGCGCGGTTGTTGCCTTTGGTTGATTCGCGGCCCGCTTCATAAGAGCGAATCTCCTTGCGCGGATAGCTGCAACGCTTTTTGGCGTTCCGTGGCGACCATGCGGATTTCGATTTTGCCGGCGCAAACGAGCTTGCCGGGTCCCACGGGGACTTGTTCGCTTTGCGGTATGCGGTCCAGGAGCAGTTCAAGGTCCAGCGCGTAATCGACACCCTCCGTTCGTTCGACAACAGCGGCGAGATCCGAAACGTATACGCTTCGCCCGAGTTCCCAGCCGCGTCCTTCGGGACCACCGAGAAGCGGGTGAAGGAAGGTTGCGATTGCGTCCCGGAGCCGCTGCTCGACGGTCCCCGCCTCAGTGGCATCAATTGGGGCCACAGTGGCGTTGACATCTACGGGCAGATAATCCGGACCGGTCACCTCGATGCGAAGCATTCCGGCGACATCACATGGCATACGCGCTAGCAGGTACTGCTGTACTTCTTCGCGCAGACCGTATGCCGGGTAGGGCCGCGGGTCGGAGGACATTGGAATAATGATGAGCGTGACCCAACCAGTGACCGTTCTGCCACCGTCGTTGCGATTGGGAATCGCGCGCGCGAAGGCAATGGCAGGCGACGCTTCTCTAGCGAGCCATTCATAGTCGGCAGCGGTGATGGCGCGGTTCCGGTGACGAAGAGTTTGCGGAGCGCGCGCGATGTACTGCTGCATCGACTCACGATCAGCTCCACCCTCCGCAGGGAGAGGATTCGTAACCGATTGCACGCCGGCAAGGGGCCCGAGGAGTTGCGCGATGCCTCCGGCGGGAACATTGCCGGCCGAACCGCCGCCGGCCCGCAGAAGCGCAGCGCGGATTTGCGCGCCTGCCGGTGGGATTGCGCCAGTAACCCCGTCACCAAACTGGACAACGCCACGAGCGCGATCGATAGCGTAGTGTCGGTCGTTCGGCCCGGACAAATAGAGGAAGTCGCGAGACTGCCAACTGATCCAAACTTCGGTCACGTTGTGACTCGTATCCCGTGTGAGGCGCACCGGACCGCTGATTACATCGGCGGAAGAGCTTTCAGTATTGAGGAGCTTTTCGAGCGTTTGCAAGAGACGCGTGCTAGGGTCCAGCTGGCGCGCGATAATTCTCCATTCGACATTGGCCGGAGGGCCGGCGAGTTCGCGGACTTCGATCTGTTCGCCTTCAAGGACCGGTGTATCCGTGATTTGAAATTGCTGATTGGCGATGCCTAACGAGGCGCCAAGGACAACATTCAAAAGCGTGCGTCGCTGCGTTGCCCAGACGGCATTCGTGTAAATGCGGTTGATGGTCGGTGTAGGCGGCGGCTGGTCTTCTTTGAGGCGACCACGGATCCAGAAATGGGATTCGCCGAAAAGTGAGTTCGCTACTGCGTCGTCTTCACCAATGAAGCGAAGGATTCCCGGCAAGCCGAGATTGCGAGTCTCATCGGAGAACGAAAGCGGCGTCCATTGTCCGCTAGCCCAATACTCCCAGAGAAGCGACGGGCGTTCTGAGGAATCGTCGTCTTCGACCAGATCAAAGAGCAGCCCGATGCTATCGGACGGGAGTTGCCGGTCGAAGCCGAGATAGAGTGCAGGCAGAGTGTCAGGAACTCGGGTGAAGGGCGCGAACGATACTCCCGGCCAGATTGTCGCGTAAGTACAGTCGGCAAATTGAAAGAAATTCTCGGTGAAGACGAGTTCGGGGAACATTGGGCCGTAGCGCCATGAATAGCCAAGTCCGATGGAGGAAAGGACCGGAGGACGCACGACGACAAAAGTGAAGCGGTTGGTGTTGCTATTCGAATCGGTCCAGGTCACGGTCTGAGAAAACCCAAAGCTGTTGCTGACCACTCGGGCCCGCATCCAAAGCGCCTCGGTGTCATTGACTTTGACTTTCTCCAGGTCGTCTGGCACCGTGAAGTCGACGGCCCCTGATGAGTCGAGCGTAACGTCCTTAGTTACTAGAAGTGCGGACCATTCACGCCCGTTCCAGTATTCCCATGAGACAGTCGGATCGAGTGGCGTGCGGTCGCCTGCGATACTGCTGTCGGTATCGATTGAGTCCTGGGCCGACCGCGTGCGCGAAAAGTAAAGACGAAATTTCGCGCCGGGTTTAGAAAAAATCTCCTGGTTGGAAAAGTAGAAGGTAGAACCGGGGCCGGGCTGCTGGCCGAAAGGGTAGAACGGCTTCGTGAGGTCGAGCGATGTGCCGTCGGAAAAGGCTTGGTCGAGGACAAGTGATTTTACACTCAGCGTAATAACGACGGTCGATGCATGCGCAACCTGCACGTCGGGCAGGTCCTTCTTTGTGATGCCCTGATACGTCAAAACGAAACTGATGGTGGCGGGTCCGGGAGGGAAGAAGAGATCATGGATGCCATCGGTGACGCCGGTGTTTACCTCTTTCTTCGAAACATCGGTGACGGCAACGGTAACGGCCGCAAGGCGTTCCCCGGCTTCGTTCAGAACCCGAACACGCGTGTAGTAAGCCACGGCGCGCGCGGTGAATTCTTGGGCGGTTGCCATTTCAAGCGGAACCTGTACATCGGCCGATAGAGTCGCGGGGCGGTTTACTAGGGTCGAGAGACGAATGGCTTCGACCTGTGGCAGAACGGTGATGGTTCCCGTGGCTGGTTCCAGCGGATCTCGGAGGGTGCCACGGATCCAAAATTTATTTGCGCCGTTTACGGTGAGTTTGGCCGTCTCCGCGCATTCCGTCTCGAGTATGTAGTGGCCGTTTTGTTTGAGACCATTCGTCGAATCGGAAGGAGACGCTGAACCGCTCGAGCAGACAGGTTGAGTGTCCTTGAACGCCCGCCATATGTCGCCGTCCCAATATGTCCAGTCAATCACCAAGGAATCGGAAGCTGGTTCCGAAAGTTCGAATTGCACCTCCAGCGTGGTGGGCCCGGTCAAAGCTAGCAGCGTGTCGTGCGCAATATAAAGCGAGTGGGGGACATTGGTGAGATGTATAGGATCGAAGAGCGTAAACGGCGAGTTCGCGTTAAGTTGGGCGGTGTGGTCGGCATATTGATCGCGGCCGGGCCAAAGCGAGACGGCGCGCACCAGGGAAGCTGACATCACTGCGGATGACGTTTCGCTTTCAAAGATCAGAGGCGGCGCCCCGCTCGTGGGAGCAGTCGCCGAGAGTTGAGTGCCGGCTGGAGCGGTGATGTCCTTCGCACCCTGGGCCAACGTAAACACGACCGGCGCGCGGGCGGCCTGCGCTGAAGCCATGGTCACGGCGAGGAGATCCAAAAAAGCAAGCTTGTTTTTATCGGGGACCTGGTTGAGTCGGCGCAACACCGTTTCGAGTTGGCGCGAAAAGATTTGCGCGAGTGCCGTGCCGGCATCACTGTCCAGCGCGAGCCACTCAGGAACGTAGCCGAACCGGCGCGCGACCAGCGCCAGAAAGATGGAGCGGGCGTCCCGTTCATCGAGAACCGGTGCAATGGCTGGCATCATATTCCACTGCCCTCCCCCAGATAGAACGGATAGACCAGATTCGCCAGCGTGTTGGTAGCGCGAACCCAGTA